>NZ_JBQHDG010000029.1:0-135439 GCF_052068095.1 Phytohabitans sp. LJ34
GCAGTCGAACACGATGTGGATGTCGGGAATCATGCGCTCGACCGTAGTCCGGACCGCGGAAGACCGCGGTCCTGCGGGATGGCACGGGGGCGGTGAGGTGCCCTCGGGCCTTCCTGGTCGTGGGCGGTTCGGGTTCGTAGGCGCTGGTTGACCGGGGTGTGGAACCCGTTTGCGTCGCGGTACCGCTCAACCCAGGAGTAGATCGTCCGCCGCGACGTCCGTACCTGGCCGCCACCGCGGTCACCGCCTGCCCGGACAACGCATCCATCACCGCCCGGTAGCGATGCTCAACCCGCCACGACGGCTTCGAATCCTCACTGACAGCCCCAACAGTCACGGGCAACTGCCCGAGATCTTTCCGGCCGGCCCACCGCTAGACCGTGAACAGGACGAGCGTGACCAGCACCAGCAGGAGGTAGACGGCCGGCATGTAAGCGTTGGCGGCGTCGCGGGCGCGCACGTGGGCCCCGATCGCGAGCACGAAATAGGCCACCAGCGCCGCCGCGGACGCGATGCCCACGGGGCGCCACCACAGGCCGGCGACCAGTGCGGCCGCACCGGCCAGAAGCAGCGCGGCGAGTAGGTTCAGCCTTTCTTCCGGAACGCCCACCCGCGTGTACGTCGCGACGACCTCGGGGCGGTGGCTCAGCTTGCGGAGCGCCGTGAACACCAGCAGGGCGGCGAGCAGCAGGGAGACCGCGGCCGTGGCGACGGACATGGGCGTGTCCTTCCGGGAGCACGAATCTATACGCTTGTACAATTTAACCCCATGAGCCCGCAGCGCAGCAACCGCGCCCAGCTGATCGAGGGGACGCTCCGCTGCCTGGAGCGCCTCCCGCCGGAGCGGGTCACCGCGCGGGCGATCGCGGACGAGTCAGGCGCCAACCTCGCCTCGATCACCTACCACTTCGGGTCGAAGGACGAGCTCGTCACCGAGGCGGTCGTCGCGGGGCTCGACCGGTGGCTGGCCGAGATCGGGCGGCGCCTGGACGGGGTGGTGCCTGTGGAGAACCCCGGGTCGGCGGTCGAGCGCCTTCGCGCGGCGACGGCGGTGGTCGAGGAGACCCGGCGGGAGCACGAGGGGCTGGCCCGCACCTTCCTCGCGGCGATGGCCAAGGCGCTGCACGACGAGCGGATCCAGGCGCTGCTGGCGGAGGGCTTCCGGCGTAGCCGGCAAGAGGTCGCCCGGGTGCTCGGTCTCGGGCCGGACCCGGTCGGCCGGGATGCGGGCGGGCTGGCACTGGCCCTCTTCGACGGCCTGCTCTTCCAGGCGCTCCTCGATCCCGGCCTCGCGATCGAGGGGGAGCGGATGGCCCGCGCTCAGGCGCGCCTGCGCCGCGTCATGCCGTCGGAGGAGTGAACGCGGCGACCGGGGCGGCAAGGCTGCGGGTGGCGGTTGCCCAGCCCTGTCGCGGGCATCAGTGCGACGCCGAGGCCGGCGGCCACGAAGCCCTGCGCGGTCGCCTAGTCGTCGCTTTCCACCGCGACGCGCGGCGTGAACCCGCCGCCACACCCACCTCACACCATCTCGCGGCACGGGCCGGCGGGGCCCTCCCGACGCGCGCTGAGCGGTGCCGCGCCACGAACCGTGACACCCGATCGGCGGCAGATCCCGCGCATACGATCTTGCAGAAATCGGCGACCGAGCGCGTCCGCAACACCGCTGCTCGGCGGGCTTCGCAGCATGAGAGAGTGTGCTGGATCTTGTCAGGGCGTTGGCTGTCGGTCTCTGCTCCGCCAGCCACCAGTGCCCGTTCCACAATGTTCTGATCGATGCCGCTGCGGATCATTTCCCCGTCGCTGTAGTCGTTGGTCCAGTCGGTGCCGGTGTGGGTGACGTTGTTGTGGCGGGCGAACGGGTTTTCCTTCGTGTCGGCCAGCGGGGTCCAGGGTCCGGAGGCGCTGGGTGCCTTCCAGGATCGGAACATCCGGCGCCCTTCGCCGATGGCCTCGACCAGCAGCAGGTACTCGTTCGCGGCGCCCAGTCGGTACACGTTGGCGCCCTCGAACAGCCAGAACTTGTTGGTGTCCTGCATGGCGATGATCGGGGTGGAGAAGCCGTTCGGGAAGGTCGCCACCGTGGTCTGTGCGCGGTACAGCTGCCCGTTGTCGTCGGAGGAGTACATGTGGCAGTTCACGGTGTCGCAGATGATCCAGAAGTCCAGCCACTGGCCGCTGCCCATGTTGTCCAGCACGATCTGCGGCGTGCTCGAGTAAAACCGCGTCGGCGCGCTCCACGCTCGTACCGCGTCGCCTGCGCGTGCGCGCTCGGTGCGAGCGCCACACCGGCGGCGGCCAGCACCGCCACCACCGGTATGACCGATAGCCTCAGCAACCGACTCATGAGGACTCGTTCACAAAGGCATCGGTGTAGCGAAGAGGTCATGGCGCCGAGCGCGAGCAGGTCGCGCCGGAGGCGCTCGGCGCCGCGGGTAAGGCCGTCCCCAGTCACGTCGTCAGGGGAGCCACCGGATGTTGGGGTTGAGGCGACCGTTCCGGTCGAAGACGGCCATGTTGTCCCACTCGTTGCCGGAGTTGTTGATGTCGGCCGGATTCCAGCCGTTGCCGGGCACGGCGTACCAGGTGGGCTCCCAGTAGAAGACGCCGATGGCGCCGGCGTTGCGGGCGGTGTTCTGTACCGCGGCGAAGTTGGCCTGCTGCCCCGTCTGTGAAACCGCGTAGCCGGAGCAGCCGCTGGTCACGACGTTGGCGGTGCCGTCGGCATTTGCGGTCGTGTACGGGTAGGCGGTCTCGGCGATGATGACCGGCTTGCCGTACCGGGAGCGCATGTCGGAGACGACACTGGCCATATTGGACAAGCTGCCGTGCCACATGCAGTAGTACGACAGGGCGGTGATGTCCCATTGGACGCCCTGGGAGCGGATGCCGTCGTAGAACCAGCGGGCACCGCTTTCCACCCGGGCGGTGTGGATGATCACCTGGGTGCCGCTGTTGCACGCCTTGGTGGCGTTGTAACCCGCCTTCAGCAACAACCCGAGGTTGGTGAAGTTGTTGTTGACCACGCGGCCGTCTTCCCAGAGCATGCCGGTGTTGATTTCGTTGCCGATCTGCACGCTGTCCGGCGTGGTGCCCTGCGCCTTCAGGCTGTTGCACACGTCGTAGGTGTAGTTGTAGACGTCGGTCGGCAGCTGGCTGATCCCGTGGCTGGCCCAGGCGGCCGGCTTGAACTGCTTGCCAGGGTCGGCCCAGGTGTCCGAGTAGTGGAAGTCGACCATCAGCTTCAGGCCCTTGGCCTTCACCGTCCGGGCGTACTGTAGGACCTTGTCCTTGTTGTTGTAGCCGCTGCGCGGGTTGTTCCAGATCCGCAGCCGCACGTAGTTGACGCCGACGCTCTTGAGGATGTCCAGCGGGTCACCCTGGGTGCCGTCGGCGTAGGAGAACCTGGCGCCCAGGTCGGCGGCGCGCCGCAGGGTGGAGACGTCCGCGCCCTGCATGATCGGGCTGCCTCCGGTGTCATCGGTCACGACGTCAAGGTAATCGATATTGCCGAGCCCGCCGGCGGTCGTCGCGGCGAGCCGCACGGTGTTGCTGCCCGCGTTCAGCTGGACGGTGATGCTCCTGGTCGCCCAGCTGGTCCAAGCGCCGGTGACCTCGAACCCGAAGCCGGACTGCACCACCGTCCCGTTGACGCTGACGTCCGCCGGCCGGTTCGCGGTGCTGCCGTTGGCGTACCGGATGTCCAGCCTCGCGGTGCCCGCGGCCGGCACGTTCGCGGTGAACTGGACGGCGGCACCGGCGGCGTTGGTCGTGTCACAGAAACCGCTACCGGAGAAGCCGGAATGGTTGGAGGCGACAGAGCCGCCGCACGTGGCGGGTGCGGACTCCGCCTCGTACCGAGTTGTCGCGGCATGCGCGGGGATCGCGACGATGGCGGCGATGCCGGACAGAGTCGTCGCCGCCACCATGATTGCCGAAGCCTTCGAAAACCACTTCATCGATGATTCCGAGCTGTGCCCATGGCTGGATCCGTTCTAGGGGACCCCTTGGGGCGCGCCGGCCCAGCGGCCGGCGCGCCCTAAAAGGAGTCAGCGGACGTGGATGTTCGGTTGTGGCGGGTTGGTCATGCCGTTGCCGAGGAAGAAGCTCGGGTGCGGCGGCTGGTTGTAGGTGGTGTTCTGCCAGGCGATCGCGACGCGGTACTGGGCGTCGTGCAACAGGGTGTAGATGCGCCGGTCGGTCTGGGTGGGGGTGGAGTAGATGCGCAGTGCGTTGTTGTCGTCACGCGGAAGGATGATCTCTTCGCGCCAGTCGCCGAACAGGTCACCCGACAGCGACGGAGTGGATTTGGTGCCGTTGATGGAGTGGGCGCCGGAACCGGTCATGAGGCGGGTGTCGCCGCCGGTGCCGTACTTGTCGACGTAGTTGCCGTTGAGCAGTTCCCGTACCGGGTCGCCGTCCCACCAGGCGAGGAAGTTGTTGCTGCTCGGGTTGCGACCCACCGAGCCACCGGAGGCGTTGAACAGGTTGCCAAGTCCGGTCCCGCTGCCCCAGAATTCGCCGCCGGCGTTGCCGGCGTGGATGTCACCGGCCACACCACGGGCCGGGCCCTCACAGTTGCAGGTGTTGTTCTTCTGCATGATGACCGCGCCGGTGTTCGCATCCCGCAGGGTCGCCGCCGGGCTTTGGGCCGCCTCGTGGATCATCCAGATTTCCTGGCCGGTCCGGCTGGGCACGAAGTCACTGACGTGCAGCGCGTCACCGTGGCCGTAGAAGCTGGTGGAGTGGCGGCCGGTGCCGTTGGAGTTGATGACCATAGCACCGAAGACGATCTCGTCGGTGCCGTTGCGGTCGACGTCGGCGATCGACAGCGAGTGCGCCCCCTTGCCGGCCCACTGGCTACCGGCGGTGCGGGAGTCGAACTTCCACCGCAGTGACAGTTGACCGTTGCGGAAGTCGTAGGCCGCGATCGCGGTCCTCTCGTAGACGCCGCGGCTCATGATGACAGTGGGACGCTGACCGTCGAGGTAGGCGGTCCCGGCCAGGAACCGGTTACCGCGGTTGCCCTTGGTGTCGCCCCAGTCGGCGATGTTGCCCCGGACCGGTTCGAAGGTCACCGTCGAGCGCACCGCACCGGTGAGCCCGTCGAACATCGTCAAGAACTCCGGTCCGGCGTTGACATGCCCGGTCGAGTTGCGGTGCACGGCGCTGGCGTTACCGATCACCTGACCGGTCCCGGAGCGGGTCCCGTCGGAGGTCCGCACCGCCATCTCGGCCCGGCCGTCGCCGTCGTAGTCGTACACCTGGAACTGGGTGTAGTGCGCCCCGGCTCGGATGTTGGGACCCATGTCGATGCGCCACAGCCGGGTGCCGTTGAGCCGGTACGCGTCGATGTAGACGTTGCTGGTGACCCCATCCTGAGCAGGATCCTTCTGGTTGGAAGGGTCCCACTTGAGGAAGATCTCGTACTGGCCGTCGCCGTCCGCGTCACCGACGCTCGCGTCACCGGCGGTGTAGCTGCTGCCCGGACGGGAGATCGGCACGTCGAGGTAGTTGCCGCCGGCGAACCGCAGCGACGCCTCCGACGCCGCCTGCTCGACGCCGTCCACGACCGCGCGGACCGTGTACGACGCGTCCGCCGCCGCGCCGGAGTCGAGGTAGTTGGTGGAGTTGGTGATCGGCGACGAGTTCACCTTCGTCGAACCGCGGTACACGTTGAAGCCGGTGTTCGCGGCCTCGGTGCCGAGCAGTCGCCAGGAGACCAGGTTGCCGCTGCCGGAGCGGACGCTGACCAGCCCGCGGTTGAGGTCCTCCATCTGCTTGCCCGATCCGGGCGCCGGCGAACTGGGCGGTGGCGACGTGGGTGGCGTGCCACCGACCTCGAAGTCGACGTAGTCGATGTTGGCGAGGCCGTTGGCCGTGGTCGGGCTGAGCCGGATCGTATTGCTGCCGGCGTTCACCGATACGGTCAGCGTCGTGGTGGCCCAGGTCGTCCACGCGCCGGTGCCGTTGAACGCGGCACCCGACTGCGCGACCGCGCCGTTGACCACCACGTCCGCCGGACGGTTGCTGGTCGTGCCGTTGGCGTACCGCACCGCTACGGTGGCCTCCCCGGCGGCGGATGCGGTCACCGTGAACTGCGCCGCCGCGCCGACCGCGTTGTTGGCGTTGCAGAATCCACTGCCGGAGTAGCCGGTGTGGTTGGACTCGATGACACCGTCGCATGTGGAGGGTGCGGTTTCCGCCTCGTAGCGGGTCGCCGCCGCGGAAGCCACCGCGGCGGTGAGCACCCCTGCGCCCGCCACCGCTATCGCCGCGCCGGCGGACAGCAACGCGACGCGCTGTCTGCGTGAAAACATGATGATCTCCAGAGTGAGATGATGGCGATGCCCATCACGGGCTGGTGCGGGTGGGTGTCGGGGTGGCCGGCGTCCCGCCGCCGCCGATGAAGCCGAACGTCGTCGATCCCGACGTCCGCGCCGTTGACGGACGGCCGCGGCTTGCGCCGGCGGCGCCGAGGCTGCGTTGGCGCGGTTCCTTGCTACGGCGTGGTCGCGGTCAACGAGGGAGTCGACGGCGAGCCCGTGCCGACGAACCCGAAGGTGGTCGAGGCGTTGGCGGCCAGCGATCCGTTGTACGAGGTGTTGCGAACCGTTACCGCCGAGCCGCTGGCGTTCAACGTGCCGTTCCAGAGCTGGCTGATGCTCTGGCCGCTGGCGAGGCTCCACTGGACGGTCCAGCCGCTGATCGGTGAGCTGCCCGCCGCCACGGTCACCTCGGCCTGGTAGCCGCCCTGCCAGCTGTTGACGGTCCGGTAGGTGGCGCTGACCGCCCCGCCGGGTGCCGAGGTCGTCGGGGGCGGTGTCGTCGGGGGTGCCGTGGTCGCCGGTGCTGAGGTCGGTGGCGTGCCCAGGTTGGCTTCCCATCGGGTGTTGGAGCCGGCCGCGTCCGATGGGAGGCGGTCCCGGGCGGCGGTGTCGCCGTACATGCTCCAACGTGCCCAGTCCACGACCGTGGCCGGGAAACGGCTGTCACTCCAGAAACTGGTGTGACTGCCGCCGACGAAGGTCAGGAACGCCTTCGGCGCCGGCATCTCGGTGTACGCCTGCCGAGCCGAGGAATACTGCGTGGTCGAGTCCCGGTCGCCGTGGACGAACAGGACCTTGGCCGAGACCGAGCTGGCGGGGTTGCCCATGTCCACACAGGACTGTGGGTTGGCGGAGACGATCCGGCTGTCCGGCCAGGAGGTCAGCAGGCCGTGGGTGGTCATACCGCCCAGCGAGTGACCCGACACACCCACACCGATACCGGTGTTGATGTGCCCGGCCAGCGGCCCACTCCCATTCAACGCCAACGTCCGGGTCAGGATCTCTGAGACATCTTTGGAGGTGTTGCCGTTGTTGACATCACCGAAGTTGTGCTGGAAGTGCGGGGCCGGCACGACGAACCCCGCCGCCGCCAACGCCCGGATGACGAACAGCGAGTTCTGCGGGCTGCTGCCATAGCCGTGGGTGAAGTTGTAAACCGGAAACACCCCCGCCGCGACCGGCGCGTTGGTGACCGGGTTGCCGCCGGGGGTGCCGGTGGCCGGGTAGTAGACGTAGGTCGTGCACGGGCGGCTGCCCCGCGTCCAGTCGTACCGGCGCACGCCCACCGCGAACGGTGTGACCGGCGCGGTATCCAGGGCGGCAGCCGAGGCGTTCGCCTGCCAGCTACCCAGCACGGCCGCGCCTCCCACCGCCACCACACCCCCAGCACCCGCCTTCAGAAACGTCCGTCGTCGCATCAACACAATGACTCCTTCGTGGGATTTACAGATACCTCAGCCGACCCCGCCCCTCCATCCGCCGCACGCAGCAGATCAAAGGCACACCAACAGCTGGCACGGAAAACGGCCCAACCGCTCAACGCGCCCTCGTCCTGGTGCCCTGCCAGAACGCGCTGTGAGCGCTCCCATTCAGATATATCAAAGAGTGTCACTGTCGGACAGCTACTTGTCAATCGACGGATGTCAGCGCCCATTGCCAGCTGACGGAAGGCCGATCGCGGCCGTCGACCTGCCCGAACGACGTCACTGGGCGTGGTCGACCCCCGGGCGACGAAGACGTCGACCGGTATCGGCGCGTCGTGAGTTATCCCTTCACACCGGAGCCGAGGACGCCGCGGATGAAGTAGCGCTGCGCGAACAGGAAGATGACCAGGACGGGTACCACGTAGAGCGTGGCGGCGGCCGCCTGGAGCGTGGTGTCGGGGTTGCCGTGCGGGTCGCGGTAGAACGCCGAGATGGCCACGGACAGCGTGGTGTGGTCGGGGTCGAGGAAGAGGGCGGGGGCGATGTAGTCGCCCCAGATCCAGGTGAACGAGAGCAGGAACGAGGTCACCAGCACGGGTCGGGACAGCGGCAGGAAGATCTGTACGAAGATCCGGCCGTATCCGCAGCCGTCGATGATGGCCGCGTCCTCCAGCTCGGCGGGGATGGCGGCGAAGAACTGGCGGAACAGGAAGACAAGGTAGGGCGAGGCGGCCAGGCCCCACAGCACCCACGGCCAGTACGTGTTGACCAGCCCGACCCGGGCGAACAGCACATAGGTGGGGATCAGGGTGAGGATCTGCGGCAGCATCATGGTGGAGAGCAGCACCACGAACAGCGGACGCTTGCCCCGCCCGCGCAGCCGCGCGAAACCGAAGCCGACGGCCGCGCTGGAGAACGTCACCAGCACCGCGTACAGGAACGACAGGAAGAGCGAGTTCCCGAGGTACGCCGTAAAGTTGATCTCGGTGAGCGCCTGCGTGAAGTTTCCCCACTGCGGAGTCTCCGGCAGGATCTTCGCCGGGATCGCGACCCACTCCGTCTTGGTCTTCAACGCGGCGAGCACCAGCCAGGCGAACGGCCCGGCGAACAGCACCGCCAGCGTCATCAGCAGCAGGTAGGTACCCGCCGCGTTGGCCCTGCGCCGGGGTCGCCGCGCCGGCGTCGACGAGGCCGGCTTGATCGCCGGGCGTGCGGGGTCACGGACCATCGTCATCGTTCGGCCTCGCTGTCCACCTGGTAGTGCACCCACAGCCGGCTGGACCGCAGCACCACGAGGGTGATAGCCAGGATGACCACGAAGAACACCCAAAGCATGGCGGAGCCGTAGCCGTAGCGGTTGTTGAGAAAGAACTCCTCGTAGACCTGCACCATGTACAGGTGGGTGCTCTGCGGCACCAGGGCCACCGAGCCGACCTGGTTGGCCTCGGCGAGCAGCAGCGGCTGGATGATGATCTGGAATGACGCGATGATGCCGGTGACCACCTGGAAGAAGATGACCGGCGAGATCATCGGCACGGTGACGTGGCGAAACACGTGCCAGCGGCTGGCGCCGTCGACGACCGCCGCCTCCTCCAGCTCGACCGGCACACCCTGGAGAGCGGCGAGCATGATGACCATGCCGCCGCCCAGTCCCCACAGGGTGAGGATGATCAGCGCGTAGAACGCGTACGGGTCGACCAACCAGGCGGTCGGCCCCACGCTGACCTTCTCGAGTATCGCGTTGAGGATGCCGGCGTCCCGGTTGAAGATCAGCTTCCACATGATCGCCATGGCGACCACCGGCACCACCGAGGGCAGGAAGAAAATCGTCCGGAACAGGCCGACCGCCTTCAGCCGCCGGTTGAGCAGCACGGCCAGGCCCAGCCCGCCGGCCACCATCAGCGGCACCGTGATCGCCGTGTACGCCAGCGTGCGGACCATGCTGGAGATGACGTCGGCGTCGCGTACCAGCTCGGTGTAGTTGCGCAGGCCGACCCAACGCCACCGGCTGTTGCGGCCGTTGAAGTTGGTGAAGCTGACCAGCAGCGCGTACCCGAGCGGCAACGCGGTGAGCAGCGCGAAACCGAGGACCCAGGGCGAGACGAACAGGTAGAAGGTCCGGCTGGGGTACCGCGACCAGCGGCGCTGCCGCCCGCGTCCCGCCCTCTCCGCTTCCATGGCGACCACTATCTGATCTGGTCCTTGCCCAGCTTGAGCAGTTTGTTGATCTCGTCGGTGATCGCCTTGCAGGCGGCGTCGACGGTGATCTCCTTCTTGATGGCGCGGGTGATGTGCTTGTCGAGCACGGGCAACCAGCCGCCCCCCGTTATGTATGGCGAGTCCGGCAGTTGCCCGGCGTACTCCAGCTCGGCCTGCGTGGTCTGGTAGGCCTGCTTCTGGTATGGCAGCTCCTGCGGCAGCAGCGACAGCTGCGATTTCAGGCTCGGCAAGCCCCAGCCACTCTTGGCCCGCTCCTCCGACGGTGGCCCGGCCATGAAGTACTCCATGAGCTTCCAGGCCTCGTCCTTGTTCCCGGCCTTGGCCGGGATCATGGCGCCCCAACCGACGTACGTGGGACTGATCCGCTTGTCGCCCATCACCGGCGCCGGCGCCATCGCCACGCTGTTCTTGACCTCCTCGGACTCCTTGACGAAGTTGCCGCCGTACCAGTAGCCGTCCTGGGTGATCGCCATCCGCTTGGCCAAGAACAGCGACAGGTCGGCGCCGTCCGGGGCCGGGTCGAGGGTGGTCGGCCCGACGCCCGCCTGCCCGAAGTCGACGTACCACTGGATGGCCCGCCTGGCCTCCGGCGTGGTCATGTCGGTCTCGGTCAGGTCGGCGTTGTAAACCTGGCCGCCCTGCTGGAGGATCATCATGAAGATCGGTGAGGACAGTCCCCACGCCCACTCCACGCCGAGGCCGTAGACCTGGGTCTTGCCGCCGCTCTTCTTGGTCAGCTTCTTCGCGATCTCCAGCAGCTCGTCGTACGAGATGGGCTCGGTGGTGCTCAGCGGCGGGATCTTGGCCTGCTCGAATAGCGCCCGGTTGTACCAGAGCGTGGCGTCCTGGCTCCAGTCCTTGGTGATGCCGTAGTACGGACCCTGGCCGGTGCGCGTGCCGTCCCAGCGGAAGCTCTCGTTGACCGCCATCAGGCTGTCTTTTGTGAGCACCGTGCTCTTGTCCAGGTACGGGTCGAGCGCGGTGGTCAAGCCCTGGGCGTTGTTGGCGGCGCTGCCCACCGCCGGCGCGCGGACGAAGTCCGGTGGCTCGTTGGACGCCAGCATCGCGTTGAGCCGCGTCTCGTCGAACTCGATGAAGCTGATCTTGATGCCAGGGTGCTTCGCCTCGAAGTCGGCGATGTGCTCTTTGGTCAGCTCGTTGTTCTTGTACATGACGGTGAGCGTCACGGTCTTGCCGTCACCGGACGAATCACGGCCCGAGCTGGCGTCACACGCGCCGAGCAGCGGCACACCGAAGGCGCCGCCCGCGGCGAGCGCCGAACCGGTGAGGAAGCGGCGCCGGCTGATGTCTCTATCGAGCATGGAGCTCTCCTCCGTTAACCCGGCGGAAATCACTTGTGAGCGCTCACAGTGTTCGCCCCACCTGCCGGGTGTGTCAAGACCCACACCTGCCGGTCTCGTAACTGTTGAGTGTTGTGTCATGATGACGGACATCTCTGTGGGCGCTCACAATCTGGAGGCCTATGAACGGCGGCACGCGGGCCCTGCCCCGCCTCGGGAAAATCGGGTACGGCGGCGACTACACCCCCGAGCAGTGGCCCGAGGCGGTCTGGCACGAGGACGTGCGGCTCATGCGCGAGGCGGGCGTCAACCAGGTGAGCGTTGGGATCTTCGCGTGGGCGCTGCTGGAGCCCGCCCCCGGCGATTACGACTTCGGCTGGCTGGACCGGGTCATCGCGATGCTGCACGACGCCGGCATCGCGGTCAACCTCGCCACCCCTACGGCCGCGCCGCCCGCGTGGTTCTTCCAGCGCCACCCGCAGGCCCGCCAGGTCACCCGGGAAGGGCACGTACTCGGCGGCGGCGCCCGGCACGCGTTCTGCCCCAGCTCACCGGCTTACCGGAAGGCGGCCGCCGGAATCACCGCACAACTGGCCCGCCGCTACGGCGACCACCCCGCCCTGGCGCTGTGGCACGCGCACAACGAGTACGGTTGGGCCAACTCGGCCTGCTACTGCGAGGCCTCGGCATCAGCGTTTCGTGAGTGGCTGCGCCTGCGTTACGGCACGCTCGATGAGCTCAACGCGGCGTGGGGCACCAGCTTCTGGGGCCAGCGGTACGGTGACTGGACCGAGATCGACCCGCCTCGGCTCGCGCCGCCTGGTGTCAACCCGACCCAGCAGCTCGACTTCCTTCGTTTCTCCTCCGACGAGTACCTGGCGTGCTTCCGCGACGAGCGCGACGTGCTGCACCGGCTCGCGCCAGGCGTACCTGTGACGACCAACTTCATGGCGCCCAACTGCAAGTGGATGGACTACTGGCGGTGGGCGGCCGAGGTGGACGTCATCTCCAACGACCACTACCTGCAAGCCGAGCGGACCGACAACCACATCGAGCTCGCCATGGCCGCCGACCTCACGCGGTCGCTGGCCGGCGGCCGGCCCTGGCTGCTCATGGAGCACTCCACCGGCGCGGTCAACTGGCAGCCCCGCAACATCGCCAAGGCCCCCGGCGAGATGCGCCGCAACAGCTTCGCCCACATCGCCCGCGGCGCCGACTCCGCGCTCTTCTTCCAATGGCGCGCCTCCCGCTTCGGCGCGGAGAAGTTCCACTCCGCCATGCTGCCGCACGCCGGCACCAGCAGCCGGATGTGGCGCGACGTCGCGCGGCTGGGGGCGGATCTGTCCAACATGGACGAGTTGGTCGGCACCAGGGTCGTCCCCGATCTCGCCGTCGTCTGGGACTGGGAGGCGTGGTGGGCGCTCGAGCTGGAGTGGCGCCCCTCGGTCGACCTCGGCTACCTAGACCGGCTGTCCGCCTACTACGACCGCGCCTGGCGGGCCCACCGCACCGTCGACTTCGTCCATCCCGAAGGCGACCTGTCCAGGTACCCGATGGTGCTGGTGCCCAGCCTGTACCTGATGTCGTCGGCCGCGGCCGCCAATCTGGCCGCCTACGTCCGGGACGGCGGGACGCTGGTCGTTTCCTACTTCTCCGGCATCGTCGACGAGACCGATACCGTGCACCCCGGCGGCTATCCGGGCGCTCTGCGCGACCTGCTCGGCCTGTCTGTCGAGGAGTTCCTGCCGTTGCGGGCCGGTTCCCGCGTGCGGCTGGACGGTGACCTGACCGCGGATGTCTGGACCGAGCGGCTGGTCCTCGCCGGGGCCGAATCGGTGCGGCGGTACCTGGACGGCCCGGCCGCCGGCGAACCCGCCATCACCCGGCACCGCTGCGGCGAAGGCACCGCCTGGTATGTCTCCACCCGCCTGAACGGCCGCGATCTCGACGCCGTGCTGACCGAGGCCGGGCTGGTCCCCCACGCCGGGCTGCCGGACGGCCTGGAGCTGGTCCGCCGGGTCGGCGACTCCGCGAGCTATCTCATCGCCATCAACCACAGCGACCGCGACGCGGAGCTGGCCGCCTCCGGCAAGGAGCTCATCACCGGCGCCCCGTGCCACGGGACGCTACCGGTACCCGCGGGAGACGTCCGCGTCCTGCGCACTACTTCGTGAGCTCGGGACCCGCGCGCAGAACGCGCGCGGGGCCCGATGAGGACAACTCCTAAAGGGTGGGCAGGATCGGCCGGATGGTGCCGTCGGGTGTTGAACTCCATGCGGTCGATGGTGGTTTCGCGGTTGGTGCCGTTGCGGCCGGTTCCCGCTAGCCAGCCCCCGTGATCCGGCTGCCAAAGAGTTGCCAGCGCATCCGCGGCACCGCTAGCCCGGATCAGCGGTGCCGCGGACGCGCCGGCCTTACCAGGGGTAGGTCAGGCGGAGCCGACGTTGAGGTGGTCGATGTTCGGCAGTCCGTCGGCAACGGTTGGACTCAGCTGGATGGTGTTGCTGCCGGCGTTGAGCGAGACGGTCAGGCTCTTCGTGGACCATGTCGTCCACCCGCCGGTGTTCTCGAACGAGACGGTCGCGACGGTCGAACCGTTGACGATCAGATTCGCCGTCCGCGCCGCGCTGCCACCGTTGGCGAACCGCACTCCCAGCGTCGTGGTACCGGCCGCCGCCGCGTTCGCGGTGAACTGCGCGTACGAGCCTACGGCGTTGCTGGCGTTGCAGAATCCGGTGCCAGTGAAGCCAGCATGATTGGAATCGATCGTGCCCTGACACACCGCTGGCGCGGTCTCCGCCTCATACCGCTGCCCCACCGGCGGCGGGTCGTCGCCGGACGTCTTGACCAGTGCGAGGTCGTCGACGGTGAGGGTTCCGCCGCTGGTTCGGACGTTGACGGTGGCGGCGCCAGCGGCCAGCTGGAACTCCGCGGAGTCGCGCCGGGTCCAGCCGCTGGATGACGGGATGCTCAGCGTGCGCGTGGCGCCGGTGGCGTCGGTGACCGACAACTGTGCGCCGCTGACCGAGCCAGCGGTTTTGGCGTACGTGGACAGCTTGTAGGTGCCGGCCGGCACGGTGATCTGTTGCCGGACGCCGGCCGATCCGGAGCCGAGCTGGAGCGCGAAGCGGCTGCCGTTCGCGCCAGGGCTGACGTTGGTCACGCCCCCGCCGGTGTTGGTCCAGCCCCGCACCTGGGAGACGACGATGCGGTCGGCCTGAATGTTCGGGTTCAGGATGTAGTTGTTCGCCGGACCGACCCGCCACTCCCCGGTCGTGACGTTGAACTGCCACTGGGTCATCGAGTGGAACTGGGGCCGCGCGCCGGTCCTGGTGATCGGCACCCACTGGTTGTAGCCGATACCGTTCCACGCGAAGTCCGCCCACCGGTCACCGGCGTAGATCACCGTGTTCTGCTTGGTGCCCTTGACCGTCACGAAGAACCCGGTCTGGGTCACGTGGCTGTAGTCCATCTCAGTGCCGGCGAGGACGTACTCACCCGAGTAACCGCTCTGCACGCTGCTCGACTCGATCACGTAGTTGACTGAAGTGTTCCAGCCGTGCAGGTCCGAGGCCGCGTGGTAGTACTTTCCGTCGAGCTTGAACATGGCGTTGCCCTCACGCCCAGAAGAGTTTTGGCCGATCTGCGCTCCCGGCTCGAGCCGCAGCGAGTCGGACTCCCTGAACTTGCTGACAAACGCGCGAGAACGTCCTTCGCGGTTGGAGAAGATCAGGTAGTCCTTGCCGTCGTCATCGGTGAACACGGTCTGGTCCCCGGTGCCCGTCGTCGGCGAGTTGGTGATCTGGGTCTGGAAGTAGGCGTAGTCGAAGGTGTCGGTGGGCGAGTCGCCCTGTAGGAACAGAACCCCGTGCCCGCCTCCGACATAGGCCTGGGTGGCGAGCACGTACTTGCCGGTGTTCTCGTTGTACGAGACGCCGAGCCGCCCAACCCACCCTGCCTGACCAAGGGTGGCGCCGTTGTTGATCGGGGTCGAGCGCGTCGCGACACGGTTCTCGAACTTCCAGTTCACCAGATCCCTCGAGGAGTACACGGGGATCGAGACGAAGGAGACCTGGTTGTCGTACTTCTGGGTCGGGTTGGCCCGGTAGCTCTCAGCGCCCAGGTAGTGCACGCCGTACCAGTAGTAGGTGTCGCCGAACTTGAAGACGCCCCCGCCTTGCGAATAGATGGGGCTGCCGCTGGTGTCGTTCCAGAAGGTGTTGTTCGTGATGGTCTGGAAGGTGCCCTCGTCGGCCGCCTCCAACTCGCCGGCTGCGCTCATGAGCGCCGTCTTCGCGGCGGCGACTTCCGGCGCGGTCGCCGACGCGTCAGCGGCGACATCGGTTGCGGTCTCCAACGCCTTGGCGAAGGGCGCCCAGGAGTCGCCGGTGTACCTGCTCGCGGAGCGGGTTTTGTAGTCCGCGACCAGACTCCCCAGGCCCCCCGCCTGCTCTGCCAAGACCGCCTCGCCGCTGGTCGTGGTCGCCGCCGCGGCGAAGCCACCGCCAGCCGCCACCGACACGAACAGCAGTGCCGCGGCGGCGGCTAGGCCCGCCCGTTTCAGTGTCTTGCGGGTGGAACGGATCATGACGCTGCCTTTCACTGTCGTCGCTCTGTGTGCCGGTCGCCGCGCGTAGTGCGCTACGACGTGGACACGGCGAGCGAGGGAGTCGACGCGGGTTCTGTGAGCGCTCCCACACAAATGTTTCAAGAAGTGTTACGGTCGGACGCACACTTGTCAATCGATAGGCCTCGACGTGCAGCATGGTTCTGAAGCCAGAGCCCGCACGGGTTAGGAGAAGGTATGGGGGTCAGGAACCCCGCTCGCACAGCCGTGGCGGTGACCGCACTCGCGGCGCTGGTGAGCGCGGGGATGCTTGCGGCGCCCACCCCGGCGCACGCCGTCTTCGGCACCGCTGACATCAAGCCCATCGAAAGCAACATCGCCGCCAAGTTCTGGGCCTCGGCGACGGCCAGCAGCGGCGCGTCCACCGCTCGCCTGGCCACCGACGGCGACCCGGCGACGTCGTGGTATGCGGACAGCCCCGGCGCCCACCAGCGGCTGACGGTCGACCTTGGCGGCGCCTACGACAACCTGCGCAAGGTCAGGGTGGTCTTCCCGGACCGTGGCGCGGTGTACCGGTACGTCGTCGATGCCTCGTCCGACGCTCGCCGGTGGCAGACGATCGCCGACCATTCCCGCAACCGAACCGTCTCGCGGGGGGCGGTGCACCTGTTCACCCGGCCGGATACGCGCTTCGTGCGGCTCACGATCACCGGCGCGTCCCGGCACGCCAAGGTCGGCGTCAGCGAGCTCCAGGTCTTCAACTATCTACGCAGCGACCTCACCCTCGGTGCCGACCTGTCCTGGGTGGACGACTTCCAGACCCGGCAGTACTGGGTCGACCCCTTGGCCGCCAACCGGGGGGCCGGGCCCCACCTGCTCGACGTGGCCAAGGATCGAGGCATGGAGTACGCCCGGCTGCGGATCTTCAACGAGCCAAGAGACGAGACCACCGGCCAACTAACGCCGATCCCACGCCAGGGCCCGGAGCGGTCCCTGGAGTCAGCCCAATGGATCAAGGAACGAGACATGGGCCTCGGCATCGACTTCCACTACGCGGACTCCTGGGCGGACCCGAGCAAGCAACCCAAACCCCGCGCCTGGGCCGAACTGGAATTCGACGAGCTCACCGAGGCTGTGTACGACTTCACCGCCGACTACCTGCGCCGGCTGATCCGGCAGGGCACCAGACCGGAGAAGGTCGCCGTCGGTAACGAGATCATCAACGGCTTCATGTACGGCAGCGAGGCGGCCCTCATCGGCACCACCAACCCGCCGTACTTCACCAACGAGGCCGACATCTACCAGTCCGAGCCCGGCGGTGGCCTGCTGTGGCGGTACTGGGGATCGACCGACCCGGCCGAACAGCAGCTGTACGACCAAGCGTGGGACCGGTTCACCACCCTGGCCGCATCCGGGATCGAGGCCGTCCGTGACGCGTCCCCGAAATCCAAGGTCGAAATCCACGTGATCGTCGACAGGAACCGGCTCCCCAAGACCATGGAGTTCTGGCACCAGTTCCTCACCCGGGTCAAGGCAAAGGGCCAAAACCCCGACGTGCTGGCCATCTCCTACTACCCGGAGTGGCACGGCACACCCGAGGCGCTGGACCTCAACCTGCACACGATGGCGACCACCTACCCCGACTACGAGATCGACGTCGCCGAGACCTCCTACCCCGCCTCCGGCGGGGACGGCTCACCGCTGCCCAACTCGCCCTTCCCGCGCACCATCCAAGGCCAGGCGGACGCGATCCAGCGGGTCTTCCAGGCCGCCAACGACGTGGTCAACAACCAGGGCAGCGCAGTGCTGGTCTGGGAACCGGCGGGATGGCAGACGATGTTCCGGGCCGTGCCCGAGCTGCCCAATACCTGGGAGCCACACGCGTCCATCAACGTGTTCAACGCCAGCCGGGCCAAGCACATCCGGGAAGACACCGTCTACACCGCCACCAGGATCGGCGAGGTTCCGGCGCTGCCCACCGCAATCCGCGTACTCACCACCGCGCGGGATACCGTCACCACCGTCCCCGTCCGATGGCAGGCGCTGCCGGCCGGCGCGACCGACGCACCAGGTGAGGTGCTCGTCACCGGTATGACCAGGTTCGGTGCCGTAACGGCGGTCATCGACGTCGTCGAGCGTCCCGGGGCGCTTTCCTGACACCCGACTCTGTAACGGACTGTAAACGATCGGGCCGCCGCGTCACTGGGCGCGGCGGCCCACTCTGCTGGCCGGGGAGATTTCCCGGGTCCGCGTCAGCGGCGGGCCGAGCCGTGGCGAACCCCGGCGGCCATGTGCGCGACCGTGTGTGCCTGGATGTCGGGCCAGGGCCCGTCCGCGACACGGGCAACCACCGCGCGGATGTGGTCCTGCGCCGGTTCGAGCAGCCCGTCGTAGATCGCGACGAACACTGCCCGGGCACGTCTGCGTGGCCAGTCAGGCGGCATGAGGGCAACCGGCAGCATCGGGTCGAGCACCGGAAAGCGTCGGTAGACATCCATCACCTCGGTGCGGGTCCGGACCGCTGCCGCACCGGTCACCTCGCCGGCAGCTATCCGCGGGAGCAGCGGGCTCCACCGATCGATGAACGTGTCGTACTCTTTCGCGATGCCCGGCAGGTCCCAGGCCTCAACCGGACTGCGGTCAGCCTCCGCTCGCAGCTCCAGATGCTGCGCGCGAAACACCGTCAAAGAGCCGCGCGCCGCAGCCGCCAATTCCGCTCGCCCTGCCGGCGGCAACGGATCCGGCGAGATCCATACCCCGTCGTACAACGGGGCGTAACCGTTCCAACGCAAGTGATCCCGTAGTGCACGCCGTCGCGTGCTCTCCTGCTCCGGCATGGAGAAGACCACGACCGTCCACGAACCGTCCCAGGATTCGGCGTCCGCGCCGACAGCGCCGATGGCGGTGCCGCCTTTCGCTAGATCGCTGGCGGCGTCCTCGGTCAGGCGGTACGAGCTGTGACGCCCCTGCCGGCTGCCCTCCAGGATCCCCCGACGGGCCAGCCTGCTGATGGCCGTGCGGGCGGCGCCACTGGTAACCCCGAACTCACCCAGCAACGCCACGATCGCCGCCGAAGGCAACCAGGCCCGGGTACGCACGGTGTAGTCAGCGATGAGCGTAACCGCCACGCCCTGGGCCGAGCTGCCCGACTGTCGGCGCCGCCGCCGCGGCGATCCAGCGGCGACCTCGGGAAAGACCTCCTCGATATCAAACGGGCGTACCACTGCGCGCTCCCGATGCCGGTGGGTTGCAACGTTGCACCGACTGTAACGGGTGCTGCGGTCCATGCTGGGTGCCGGCACCGGGGGCGCGCCATTAACGATCGATCAGTTCGGACCGAGGACTCCACAGGCTTCGTCCAGCAACATGTCGAAGCTCAGGCCGCCGTGGCCTTTCAACCGGTGGTGTCGAGGTAGTCGAGGTTGGGCAGTCCGGCTGACGTGGTCGGCTCCAGCCGGATGGTGTTGCTGCCGGCGCCAAGCGAGACGGTTGCGGTCTTGGTGACCCATGCCGTCCACGCGCCTGTGGTTTCGAACGAGACCGTCCCGACCGTGGTCCCGTTGACGATGACGTTCGCCGGTCGCGCGGCACCGCCGCTGGCGCCGTTGGCGAACCGGATTCCCAGCGTCGCCGTGCCGGCCGCGGACGCGTTCACCGTGAACTGGGCGTAGGCGCCGACCGCGGCGTTGCCGTTGCAGAAGCCGCTGCCGGAATAGCCGGCTTGATTGGCATCGATCGTGCCTTGGCACACCGCCGGCGGGGTCTCCGCCTCGTACCGCGTCGACGGTGGCGGTGTGTCACCGGATTCGAAGGCGCCAAGGTCCGGTGCCGCCCCGGTGTACCGCATGCCGACGTTGGTGCCCTTGTCGATGAGAGTGCTGTTCGCCGCGAGGCGGAGGTGGGGCAGCACGGGCAGGCTGCCGTCGGCCTGGCGGGGCGCGTCCCAGCCGGACGTCGACACACTCTGGAACTGGGCATCCGACAGGGTGATGCCCAGATCCCAGGAGTTGTAGGCGGAGCTGGTACCGCTCATGTTCGAGGTGAGCGTGCCGGTGTAGGCGACGTTGTTGCGCAGGTTGCCCCGGCCGACCGCGCCGCCGCTCGAGTTGATGCCGAGCATGTTGAAGTCGGGGTGGTTTCCGTAGCTGGTGTTGTTGAAGTAGTCGTTGGCCACCGGGTGGTGGTTGGAATAGAAGCCGGCCGCCTTGTTGAGGAACGCCACCGAGAAGCGGACGGTGTGCTTGACCGCGCCGGCGTCGTACTCGGCGCCGAAGCCTCCGACCTTGAACCCGGCGCCGTTGCCCGACGGCGTCGACGTCCCCGGCACGTACCCGTTGCGCCAGGCCCACGAGTGCTCGATCGTTACGGGCGAGTAGGTGGAGATGAGGTCGTAGCCGTCGTCGGCGTTCCACCAGGCGCGCGATCCGCGGAACACGTTCGCCGGACGGCCTGCCGGTGTGTAGTGCGAGCCGAACCCGTCGGCGTTTTCGCCGGGTCCGTCGCTGCTGCGCGGGTCGTAGTTGTCGTGTGAATCCGTGTTGAGGACGAGGTTGCCGCCTCCACCGTTGACGAACAGGCCGGTTCCCATGTGGTGGTGGGTGTTGATCTGCTCGAAGATGTTGTTGCTGCCCGAGATCCAGAGCCCCCAGGACTCGGCGTTCAGGTTGTTGTTCTGCGGCACGCCGGTGACTTCCAGCCCTTTGAGGTGGATCCAACTGCCGGTGACGTTGAAGCCCTTGATCCGGCAGTTGTCCGTCATGCGTGAGAAGTTGAAGATCGGCTTCTCGCCCGGGTACGCCCAGTAGCGGATCGGGTTGCCGGAGCTGCCGCTCTTGTTCAGGCTGATCGCGTCCACTCTGGCTGTCTGGCTCGCGCAGGCGCTGTTGGCGCGGGTGTACGCGTAGGTGCCGCCCCGGAAATAAACCGTGTCGCCCGCTTGGGCGGCGGTCTGCGCACGGGCGATGGACGCCCACGGGGCAGCCTGCGAGCCTGCCGCGCTGTCACTGCCGTTCGGGGCTACGTAATAGGTCTGCACGGCCGCGGCCGTGCTGACCGTCGCCGAGACCGCGACGACCGCGAAAGGCCCTATCGTGAGTGCCGCGATCAGTGCACCTGCGCGTCTCATCATCCACTCCAGACGGTCAGACGTTGAGGAACAGGTCCAGGTAGTCGAGGTTCGGCAGGCCGTTGGCAGTGGTCGGATTCAGCCGGATCGTGTTGCTGCCCGCCTGCACCGGCACCATTACGGTCTTCGTGGTCCAGCCGGTCCAGGACCCCGTACTGTCGAACGACACGCCCTGCGCCATCGACCCGTTCACGACCAGGTCCGCCGGCCGCGCTCCGGTCGTGCCGTTGGCGAACCGGATCCCTAACGTGGCCGTACCCGCACTTGACGCTTCGATCGTGAACTGAGCGAACGCCCCCGTCGTGTTGTCACCGTTACAGAACCCGGTGCCCGAGTAACCCGACCAGTTCGAGTCGATGGAGCCCGTACACACTGCCGGGGCACTCTCCGCCTCGTGCCGAGGTGTCGTCGGACCGTCGGAGCCCCAGCCGTGCTTGAGGCGATCGGCGCCGGTGGAGTTGCGGATGCTCACGCTCAGGTTGGTGCCGCTGCCGTGGAGCGCGAACATGGAGTACCAGTCGTAGTTCTGGCCGGCGGTGATCTTGCCGCCGAGCGCGGGCCAGTAGACCGCACCCATGCGGAGTTCCCGCAGGGAGTCGGTGTCCGCGCGGAGGTACCGGACGAAGTTGTCGGTGCTGTTCGCGTTGTTGTAGTTGAGGCCGGTATCCATCGGCGCACCGAACTCGGTCAGGATCGCACGCGAGGCGCAGTTGCCCAGCCGCTCCCGGAAGCTCTGGACCCATCCGGCGTAGTCCTTCGTCCCATAGAAGAACGCGTAGTGGTGGTACGACAGCAGCGTGCCGTTGAGGCGGCTGTCGGCGCAGACCGGCCTGATGTCCTGGCTGTAGCCGGTGCCGCCGACGAGGATCCGGCTTTTCGGGATCGACGGGCGAGCGTTGATCCACGAGACGGCGAGGTTGGTCCACTCGGAGGCGCTGTAGCCGTGGGGTTCGTTCATCGGCTCGAAATAGACCAGGCTGTTGGGGCCATACTGGGTAGTCACGGTGTTCCACATCGAGTTGAAGGCGGCCGTGTTGGTGATCCTGCCGGCGGACGCCGCTCCGTCCTCCCAGTACGCGAGGATGACTTTGAATCCTTTGGCGGTCGCGGCGTCGATGGTCCCCCGATAGGCGTTCCACCACGACGAACTGACGGTGTGGGTGTTGACCGGCAACCGGACGGTGTTGACGCCGAGTTGGCTCGCGAACCCGCTGTAGACGGCGTCCGCCTTGGCCCGGACGGTCGCGTAGCTGTCCGATTGGCTCAGCCCGTCGAGGACGAGGGGGACCTTCTTGAAGTTGTCGCCCGGCACGGCCCAGTTCACGCCCCGGAACTGGCTGGTGTCCGCGCTTGCCGGTGAGGCGCTGGCAACGACGACGGCGGCCGGCAACACGGCCAGTGCGCTCAGAACGCTAGCCAGAACGCGGCGGCGGGAACGGGGGCGAGCCGGTGAGGGACTGTCGGTACGGCTGGGTGGCATGACGTTGCCCTATCTCATGGATGTTGTGCTGATGAGTGGCGACAGGCGCCGGCCTATCGAACGTCGATGTAGTCGACGTTCGGCAATCCGGCCGCCGTGGTGGGAACGAGCCGGACCGTGTTGCTGCCGGCGTTCACCGCGGCGGTCAGGGTCTTGGTGGACCATGCCGTCCAGGTGCCGGTGCTCTCGAAGGACACCGTCGCCACCGTGGATCCATTGACGACCAGGTTCGCCGGACGCGCGCCGCCGGCGCCGTTGGCGAACCGGACTGCGAGCGTGGCCGTGCCCGCCGCTGCCGCGTTGACCGTGAGTTCGGAGTAGGCGCCGAGCGCGTTGGTGCCATTGCAGAACCCGCTGCCGGAGTAGCCGGTGTGGTTGGAATCGATCGTGCCCTGGCACACCGCCGGCGAGTTTTCCGCCTCGTACCGCTGCCCCGCAGGCGGGATGCCCAGGTTGGCTTCCCATCTGGTGTTGGAGCCGGCCGCGTCGGACGGGAGGCGGTCCCGGGCGGCGGTGTCGCCGTACATGCTCCAGCGCGCCCAGTCCACGACCGTGGCCGGGAACCGGCTGTCACTCCAGAAACTGGTGTGGCTGCCACCCACGAAGGTCAGGAACGCCTTGGGCGCGGGCATCTCCGAGTACGCCTGCCGGGCCGAGGAGTACTGCGTGAGGTCGTCCCGGTCGCCGTGGACGAACAGCACCTTGGCCGCAACCGAGCTGGCCGGGTTGCCCATGTCTGTGCACGACTGCGGGTTGGCCGAAACGATCCGGCTGTCCGGCCAGGAGGTCAGCAGCCCGTGCGTGGTCATACCACCCAGGGAGTGACCCGACACGCCCACACCGATGCTGGTGTTGATGTGCCCGGCCAGCGGTCCGCTGCTGTTGAGGGCCAGGGTCCGGGTGATGATTTCCGAGACGTCTCTGGAGGTGTTGCCGTTGTTGACATCGCCGAAGTTGTGCTGGAAGTGCGGGGCCGGCACGACGAACCCCGCCGCCGCCAGTGCCCGGATGATGAACAGCGAGTTCTGCGGGCTGCTGTCGTAGCCATGGGTGAAGTTGTAGACAGGGAAGACTCCGGCCGCGACGGGGGCGTCGGTGACGGGGTTGCCGCCGGGGGTGCCGGTGGCCGGGTAGTAGACATACGTGGTACACGGGCGGCTGCCCCGCGTCCAGTTGTACCGGCGTACGCCCACCCTGAACGGCGTGGTCGGCGCGGGATCCAAGGCGGCAGCCGAGGCGTTCGCCTGCCAGTTACCCAGCACGGCCGCACCTCCCACGGCCACCGCACCCGCAGCGCCCGCCTTGAGAAACGTCCGTCGTCGCATCGACACAATGACTCCTTCGTGGGGTTTATAGGTAGTTCGGCAGGCCTGCCGCTTCGGGCCGCCGGCGCAGCGGATCGGGCCCGCCAACGTCCGGCTGGCGACGGCCTCGCGCCACCCGTGCTCCGATACTGTGAGCGCTCACATTCATATGTGTCAACGAATGTTACCGCCGGACATCGAATTGTCAACTGATCCACGTCAGCCATGGCCGCCGGGCAGCCGTCACGGCCGTCACCCGGTTTGACGGCGCGACGCGCGAGACCGCCGCAGGCCGCGTGGTCGCACACCAAGGCTCAGCGCAGCACCCAGTCATCCATTCGGTCGATGTCTATCGATTGACAGTTAGCTGTTCGGCCGGAACACTGTCTGATACGGCGCGGGCCTGGGAGCGCTCACAGGGACCTGACCGAGCGGCCACACCCCCTGGCGCGCACTGGACCGTCATCTCGACGTTCTCCGGCGGCCATGCCGCCACCCAGGCGTAAGGAACCCGCAATGATCGGATCTCGAACGCGTGCAACCCGAAGAGCCCTGACCGCGTCCATCCTCGTGGCGGGGCTTGCTATCCCGGTCACCGTCGCAACGGCAAGCAGCGCCCAGACGGCCGCGGCGGCGGTCAGCGCAGCCGCGGGGCCGACGGTGACGCGGGTGGCGGACACCGAGCTCGACCCGCGGGCGCTGTACTTCGTGTCGTACGACGGCCTCGTGAACAACGCCTCCTACCAGCAGGACGGCATCCTCACCTTCGGCGGCTACCAGTACGCGGCGTGGTACACAGCCAGCCGCCGAGTCGTGATCGCGCGCCGGCAGCTCCCGAGCGGGGCGTGGCAAACACTTCAACTGCCCCACTCGTTGACGACCAACGACTCGCACAACTCCATCTCGCTTGGGGTGTCGCCGTCGGACGGCCGGTTGCACGTGGCGATGGACACCCACGACAGCCGGGTCTTCTACGTCAAGTCCGAGGCCGGCCTCCTGACCGACGCCGGCTCCCGCAGCTGGGTGGCCACCACGTTCGGACCAGTACAGCGCACGCTCGACGGCCTGGAGCTAGGCTCCATCACCTACCCCCAGTTCGCCATCACCCCGGAACGCCGGCTGCAACTCAGCTACCGCACCGGCAGCTCGGGCAACGGCACAAACGAACTGGTCGAGTACGACGGCTCCACCTGGCGCCGCCTTGGCCGGTGGTCGTCGGCCACGGGCAACTGGAGCCAGCACGGCGCGACCAGTACGCGCCGCAACATGTACCTGCACGGCCTCACGTACGGGCCGAACGGCCGGCTCCACGCCGCCTTCACCTGGCGGGAGCAGAACGCCGCGGTCATGTGCAACCGCGGTGGACTCAGCAACCACGACACAGGCTATGTCTACAGCGACGACCGTGGCCGAACCTGGCGCAACAACGCCGGCCAACAGGTCGGCACCACCAACGGCACCCTCGTTTCGGTCACCTCCCCCGGGCACGTCGTCGACGCGCTGAACGCCGACCACGCACTGATCAACCAGGAGAGCCAGACCGTCGACTCCACCGGTCAGCCGCACGTGGTCATCAGCTACGTGCCCGGCCGATTCACCCAGTGCGTCAACAACTTCACCAGCCAGCGGCGCTCGAGCGCGCGCGCGTTCCACCTCGTCCGCAACGCGCAGGGCACCTGGCGCAAGATCGAGATTCCGGTGGCGTTGAACGCCTTTGGCCGCTCCCAGATCGTCCTCGACAGCGCCGACAACGCCTACGTGGTCCTGCCCTACGGACGCATCGTCACCGCCAGCAAAGCCAGCGGCTGGACCGATTGGACGCTCCGATTCGACGGGTCCGGCCTGAACGCCTTCGGCGAGGTCGTCGTCGACCGCTCCCGGATGGCCACCGACGGGGTGCTGTCCATCCTGTACCAGCGGCGGTCGAGCGGCACCACACCCTCGTCAATTCGAGTCGTCGACTTCAGGCTCGACTGATGTCGACAGAATCTGTAACTCCTCGGCCCGGGCGCTCAGGACCCGCGCGGGTCACAAGGCAACGACGGATCGATGGACGGCAAACGATGAAAACTTCTCCCCTCCCGGCCCGTAACCGCCGCCAACGCCGACACCCGGCCGCGCTGGCGCTGATCGGCGTGGCGGTCGTCGCCGGCGCGACGGTGCTGCTCGCGCCGCACGGGGCAAACGCGGCGACGATCGACACGTCGGCACACTACGAGATCGTGTCGCGGCACAGCGGCAAGCTGATCAATATTGCGGGCCAGTCCACCGCGGACGGCGCCGCGGTCCAGCAGTGGACCCGCACCCAGCAGACCAACCAGCAGTTCCAGTTCGTCGACGCGGGCGGCGGCTACTACAAGATCCGGGCCCGGCACAGCGGCAAATTGGTAGACGTGGCGAGCGCGTCCACTGCGAACGGTGCGAACGTCGTGCAGTGGGCCGACCACGGCGGGATCAACCAGCATTTCCGGGTCGTCGACACCGACAGCGGCTACGTCAAGCTGATCAACCGCAACAGCGGCAAGGCGCTGGACGTGTGGGAGCGGTCCACCGCCGACGGCGCCCGGATCTCCCAGTACACCGACAACGGTGGGACCAACCAGCAGTGGCAGCTCGTCCGCGTCGGCACCGACCCCAGTCCGAGCGTGACTCCAACCTCGAGCCCGGGGCCCGGCCAGAAGTACGCCGGCTATCTGTTCACCCACTTCACCGGCGAGGGCACCTCCACCGGTGAGCAGGTCTACTTCGCACTCAGTCAGGGCAACGACCCGACCCGGTGGCGCCAACTCAACGGTGGACGACCCGTGCTGACCTCGAGCATCGGGACCCGCGGGGTGCGGGATCCGTTCATCATCCGCTCACCGCAGGGCGACAAGTTCTACCAGATCGCCACCGACCTCCGGATCTACGGCAACGGCAACTGGGACGCCGCGCAGCGCACCGGCAGCAAGTCCATCGTGGTCTGGGAATCCACCGACCTGGTCAACTGGAGCACTCCACGGCTCCAGCGGATCTCCCCCGACACGGCCGGCAACACCTGGGCGCCCGAGGCGTACTACGACGAGGGCCTCGGCCAGTACGTCGTCTTCTGGGCCTCGAAGCTTTACTCCGCCAGCGACCCGAACCACACCGGCACCACCTACAACCGGATGATGTACGCCACGACGAGCGACTTCCGGACCTTCAGCACGGCCCAGGTGTGGGTGGACAAGGGCTATTCGACCATCGATTCGACGCTCACCAAACACAACGGCACGTACTACCGGCTCACCAAAGACGAGCGGAGCAGCTCCCAGTCGGCGTGCGGCAAGTTCATCCTCGAAGAGAAGTCCACCACCATCCTCAACCGCGGCTACTCCTTCGTCGCCGAATGCATCGGCCGAGGCACGATCAGCCAGGGCGAGGGGCCAACGGTGTTCAAATCGAACACCGAGGAGCGGTGGTACATGTTCATCGACGAGTACGGCGGCCGCGGATACATCCCCTTCACCACCACCGACCTGAACTCCGGACAGTGGACCGCGATCTCTAGCTACACGATGCCCGGCCGCCCACGACACGGCACGGTGCTGCCTATCACCCAGGCGGAGTACGACCGGCTGCTCCAAC
This sequence comes from Phytohabitans sp. LJ34, assembly GCF_052068095.1. Lineage (NCBI taxonomy): Bacteria > Bacillati > Actinomycetota > Actinomycetes > Micromonosporales > Micromonosporaceae > Phytohabitans > Phytohabitans sp. LJ34. The sequence goes on from NZ_JBQHDG010000029.1 coordinate 27,357, forward strand.
GGTGGGGCTGACTCGCTCGGGTGGCATGCCGTTCGCCACTCCCGTCACGCAGGGGCGGGAGCGGCGACGGCACCATCCAACGCGTCGCGCGGACCAGCACAGGCGTCGGCGGCAGCACTCCCACCGTGCCGGTCAACCGGTTGCAGTCGTGCAACTTCACCAACCGGTACGTACGGCACGTCGACTATGACGTCTGTTGGTCCTCCGGGGCGCTGTCACTCAGATGTACTGGTCGAGGATCGGCCGCAACCGCTGCGCGATCTTCGCGTGGCCGGCGTCGGTCGGGTGGACGTTGTCGCTCGTGTCCGTGGCCGGGTTGACCCAGCCAGCGGTGTCGACGAAGTGGACCCTTGTGTCGCCGGCGGCGTTGCGGGCCGCTACGGCGTTGCGGGTCTCGGTCACGTATCGGTTGCGGAAGACGCCCATCGCGAAGATCTCGGCGTTTGGATACGCTTGGCGGACCCGCGCCAGCATGGTGATGTAGCCCTGCTGAAACTGCGTGGTCGACACGCCATGGCCGACGTCGTTGGTGCCAAGGTTGATCACGACCGCGGTCGCCTGGTAGGTCGAGAAGTTCCAGTCGTCGTAGGTCGCCGAGTTCGACGAGCGGCGAAACCAGTCCATCATTCCGTAGCAGTCCCGGCTGACCAGGCAGGCGCCGCCCTGGGCGACCTGGGTGTGAGCGGCGCCGAGCGCCTCGGCCGCGAGCCACGGGTACGCGGTGAAGGGACGGTTGGCGTTGGGCTGACCCACCGTGATCGAGTCGCCGATGAACTCGACGAGGCTCGTCGGCCGTCCTATGGAGGTGGTCTGCGCTCCGTTGGCGAGGATGAGGCCGCCGAAAACCGGGTCGCCCGTGTACGAGCCGGCGCGCTCGCGGTAGCCGATGCGGATGGTGTGCGAGCTGCCGGTCAGTCCACTAGCGAGGGTGATGTTGCCGGACACGTTGCGGCGCCACTGTATCGGCGCCTGATCGATGGAGTAGTACAGGTCGATGGTGTTTCGCTGGCGTACGCCGATGGAGCTTCCGGTGAAGCGGGCCTCGAGGTAGCCGCCGGCCCAGCCCATGGCGTAGTACGCCGGATCCGATGTTTTCCAGCGGCCGTAGTACTGGATGTTCGGGTCGTTCGGCCTGCCGTTACCGCCGACGGGGTCACCGGTCACCTCGAAGTCGAGGTAGTCGGTATTCGGCAGGCCGCCCGCGGTGGTCGGGCTGAGCCGGACCGTGTTGCTGCCGGAGTTTACCGACAGCGTCAGCGTCGCGGTCACCCATGTCGTCCACGCGCCTGTGCCCTCGAAGGACACCCCCGTGACGCGCGAGCCGTTCACCACGACGTCCGCAGGCCGGGCGGTCGTGGTGCCGTTGGCGAAACGGATGCCGAGCGTTGCCGTCCCGGCCGCCGGCGCGTTCACCGTGAACTGGGCCGCCGCGCCTACCGCGTTGTCACCGTTGCAGAACCCGGTCCCGGAATAGCCGGTGTGGTTGGAGTCGATCGTGCCGGTACAGGTCGCCGGCGCCACCTCGGCCTCGTAGCGGGTCGGCGCCGCCACCGCGGCGTTGCCTTCCAGCACCATGACCGCCGTGGCGAGCAGGGTGCACGCGATGAGCGAGGACTTGAGTCTCATGGCTTCTCCTGATGTAAGACCGGTCCGTCACAGGCGCGCGCTGGCGCGGCCTGGTCAAAATTCGACGTCGCCCCGGGCGGCCCGGCGCGTCGTACCACGCCGGGCCGCCACGGGTGGTCAGCGCAGGTAGCTGACCAAGGAGAGGTTGCGTTCGCGGATGCCTTCGACGACCAGGTCGGCCATCCTGCCGGCGCCATACTCGGAAAAGTGGGTGTTGTCCGTGACGCCGTCGACCGACTGGCGCAGGAAGAGCTGGGCGGAGTTGGTGGGGCCCATGGACTCGACCAGGGCTTCGCTCTTGGCGGTCAAGTCGATCACCGGCACGCCCAGCGAGGAGCCGAGGCTACGCATCTCGGCCGGCAGGTTTACGCCGACACCGTTGATGTGCCGGGCGGTGGCGTCGAGTTGGTTGCCGTCGAACCGCCGTCGCACCGGTGGGGTGACCAGGACGGGTGTGCCGCCCCTGGCGCGCACCTGGTTGATCATCGTGGTGAGGTTGCCGCGGAAGGTCGAGGCGGTCGTGGACTTGTCGTTGTGGCCGAACTGGATCAGCACCAGGTCGTTGCTTCTGATCAACGGTCGCATCGCGGGGAACAGTGCCGAGTTGTTCAGGAAGCTGCCCGAGCTTTCGCCCGAGTCGGAGTAGTTGGCGACGACCGCGCCGGCCGCAACGTGCAAGGGCAGGATCTGCCCCCACCCGGTCCATGGAGCGAGCATTTGATCGCAGACCGTGGAGTCCCCGGCCAGGTACACCACCAGCGGATTACTCGCCGGCTGCACAGTGAGCCCGGACAGTCTCGGCGCGGGTCCTGCGAACGTCACGCTCAGCCCCGGGGTGCCGGTGCCACCTTGCCCGGTGGGTTGGCCTTCTGGCTGTCGCACGTTGATGGTGAAGACGTACTGCGTGATGGTGCCCGCGGCGGTGGTGACCGCCGGCAGGATCCGCCGGCGGGCCTCCACGGACATCGACGTGTTGCCGGCCGAGGCGCGGTCACCGATCCATGCGGTCACCGTGTAGTTGCCCGGGGAGACAGCGAAGTGGCAGGTGATCGGCGAACTCCCGGTGCACTGGGCGGGCCGACCCGGCGGCGGCGACGCCGTCATGGTGGGTGAGGCGGTCGCGGAGGGCGACGGCGAAACGCCGACCTCGACGTCGAGATAGTCGATGTTGGCCAGCCCGGTGGCGGTGGTGGGGCTGAGCCGGATGGTATTGCTGCCCGCGTTCAGCGATGCGGTCAGGGTCGCCGTGGCCCACGTCGTCCACCCGCCGGTGCCGTTGAACGCGGCGCCCGACTGTGCGGCGGCGCCATTGACGAGCACGTCGGCGGGGCGGTTGGCGGTGGCGCCGTTGGCGTACCGGACGGCGATCGTCGCCGTGCCGGCGGCGGACGCGGTCACGGTGAACTGGGCCGCCGCTCCCGCCGTGTTGTCGCCGTTGCAGAAGCCGCTACCGGAGTAGCCGGTGTGGTTTGACTCGATGACACCGTCGCATGTGGCCGGCGAGCTTTCGACCTCGTAGCGGGTCACCGCCGCGGAAGCCACCGCGGCGGTGAGCACCGCGGCACCCGTCACCGCCACCGCCGCGCAGGCGGAGAGCAGCCCAACGCGCTGTCTGCGTGAAAGCATGATGATCTCCAGATCGGATGATGACGAGACCCGCTACGGGGCTTGTGCAGTTGAGTGTTCGGTGGCGGGCGGGCCCCCGGCCGTGCAGCCGGATGGGGAACGACAGTGAGCGCTCACAGAAGCACTCGCCCGCTTGGGACCCGATGCTGATTACGTCGGCTTGTTCAGGTGGGTAGTCGAGGCCAATAGCTATCTGTGAGCGCTCCCATCGCTAGCCTGCATCAGCTAGTGTCGCGATCGAGCACATAACTGTCAATCGATGCGCCTCGACTTGTTGGCGCAGCTGGCTTTGGCTCGCCAGCCGCGCACCGTGATGGTCAGCGGGGTACCGCCAGGCCGTCGCTCCAGCCGCTGGTGCTGGACAGCACGCCTCGTCCGGGCACCTGGGTCGCGCCGTCCTGGGGCAGTTACGGTCCGGCTCGGCGCGGCGATGGACGACTTCATCACCGGCGTCACCGCCACGATCGACGCGGTCGCCGGCCGCAAGCACAGCCGCAAGCGGGCCGGCACGGCGACGTACCCGCCGTCGCCGCCGCGGCCATCCTCGACCCTTCCACCGGGCGGCTCAGCGCGTACCTGACCAACCGCTCAGCCGAACCGGCCACCGTGACGATCCGGTCCCGAGGCGCCAGCCGCACCGCGTGGTCCGGGCGGCTCCTCGTCGCCGACGAAAGAGTCCGCGCGACCGCCTTCACCTACGGCTTCACGCCGCTGGCCACCACCGCCGGCGCCGAGCCGGACACCGTCACCGTCTCGATGCCCCCCGAGTCCTGGGCCGCGCTGACCACGACGACGTGAGCAGACCCCATGCACAGGCGGATCCGGGTTCACCGTTTTGTTGGGGAGGCGGCGGCCAGCATCTGGCAGGTGCTCAACGCCCGCTCAGGACATCTATGCCATCGAGCGTGAAAGTCCCGCTGACGACGCGCACCGTGATGTTGTGGTGGCGTTGCGGCAGGTCCCGCAGCCAGTACGAGGTCTGCCTCGTGCCGACGGTCCCGACCTGCACAGTCTGGGGCGCTTGGTTGTCGACGCGCACCTCCAGGGTCGCCGAGCCGGTCGCCCCGAACAGGTTCAGCCCGGTGCCGGTGAAATCGAGCGCCAGCGACTGGCCGGCCGCCAGCACGTGCTGTGTGCGGTTGAAGTGCGCGAAACCGGCCTGGTTGAAGGTGAAGCCGTCGGGGTAGGCGATGCGGGGGTCGGAGTCGTCGATCTTCGTCGACTTCCATGCCTGGCCCTTGATCGGCGTAACCGCGAGATTGTCGTACAGGGTGTTGTAGTACCCGCTCACCAGAGCCACCCGGCCGGCCATCACCGGATTGACCGACGTGTCGACGTGCGAGGTGAGCCGGGCGCCATCGAGCGTCGCCGTGATGACGTTATCGCGCGCCTCGACCGATAGCCGATGCCACGCCCCAGGGTCGAACAGCGCCACGGTGCCCGATGCGACGACGGTGTCGAGCTTGCGCAGCTCCCACCGGCCGTCTTCGTGGACACGGACGGCGTAGGTGGCCTGGTCGCCGCCGCGGGCGTGGACCTGCCGCACTCCCAGGCCCGCGAAGTTCGCCAGCGTCGTATCCCGGTCGACGAGGTCGAGCCGGAAGTCGACGGTGGCGGTGTAATTTGCCCACCGATGGTCGCCGAGCACTGTCGACGGTGCGGCGGTCGACGGCACGTTCTGCCGGCCGTCGCCCCACACGTTCCACAGGTAGCCCCGGTTGTGGGCGTGGTTCTGCTGCCGCAAAACGTGGCGATCGCCGCGGCGGCCTGCCGCCACCACCTCGAAGGCGCCGTCCTGGTCGGCCGTGTACCGCGGGGTGCCGGCGCGGCGCTCGAGGTAGGTCATCTTGCGGCCGCCGACAACGGTGGTCGGGTAGTCGTCGTACTCGAAGTTGTCTCGGTAGGGCAACGCGAGGATCTCGTCCCGCGCCCGGGGTGCGAAGTCGCCCGGCCGGTACGTCGCGGTGGTGCCGTGGACGCCGCGCCGAAGCGTGGACAGGGTGAGGATCGAGTACGCCGGCACCCGCACGCGGTAGACGTCGTGCTCGACGCCGTCGATCACCTCGCTGCGCACGGGAGCGTAGTAGCCGATGTTCTGGAAATAGTTGGCGTCGTACGACTCCCCGGCATCCGGGCCGCGCGTCTGCCAGGCGTACAGCGGACGGCCCCGCTCGCCCAGGTCCGCCACCTTGACCTCGAAGTACCGATCCGTCCGGGTGTTGTTGGCGTGCACCTGTGTCCACTCTGGAGAGCCGCCGGCGCTCGCGGGCGTCCGCGCCGTGAGGACGGTGCGGGTGGAGGTGTCGACGTTGGTGCCGCCGTCGCCCTTGGTGCCGTCGCCGCCGGTAGCGCCTTCGACGTACTCCCAACCACGGTCGATGAACTGATGGAAGTGGCGCACGGTGGCGATCCCGACGTCGCCCTCCCAGTACCCCGACCACGGGTCGGAGGCCCGGATAAGGTGCTTGGGGGAATACTGGGTGCCTTCGTACATGGCGCTGACGGCGGGCTGGAAGAGGAACGTCGTCATGTGCGCTGGGTCGCTCCCCGCCCCACTCCATCGGTAGGCGTTGATGAACCGGTCGGCGATGTCGGCGGCGGATACGGTGCCGCCGACGCCACCCCGGGCCGGATCGGCGGCGAGGCGGTACTGCGGGTCGATCATCGGGGCGACACCCTCGGAGTACAGGATCGGCAGACCGTACTCCTTGTTCAGCCGGGTGACGTTCGGGCCACCCACGATGTCGTAGTGGAAGCCGAGGGCGTCGACGTGCGCCAGTGCCTCCGGGTTGGCGAGAATCCGCCCGGCGACATTGTTGCCGTCCCGGTAGGAGTCGAGCGCGACGATCTTGATCCGCGAGTAGTCGTAGCGCGCGTCCGGCGCGACAGCGTCACGCTCGAGCCACTTGGCGAACTGGATCGTCCAGTTGAGCTCGGAAATTTGGTACTCGGCGTGCCGGACCTCGTTCTGCGCCGGGCTCATCCAGTCGAACTCGACACCGAACATGTCGTAGGCGGCGTCGATCGTCTCCTTGTACCACTGGTACCGCTTGGTCCAGTCGTTGCCGGTCCACGAGGGCTCACCCCAGCGCAGGGCCTCCACCTCGACGTCGCGGTTGATCGACAGGGCGTCGGCGATGAAGTGGAAGCCGGCACCACGCAGCACATTCGCGGGCTCGTCGGCGGTGCGCTTCGTCGCCGGCTCGGCTCCGGACGAGCTGTTGCTGTCCGCGCCCAGCTCGACCTTGATATGCGTGAGCCCCGCCCCCTCGACCGGGTCGAAGAGCATCCGCATGATCTGCCAGTAGGCGCGCGGGTTCTCCTCCTTGTAGTCGAGCAGCAGGTTGGACGTGTTGTTGCACGAGACCGAACCGAATCCGCCAAAGAGGTTGTACGCCGCGCCGCCCGGCCGGCGCTCGACATCGCCGCCGTCGACGACGACCTCTTTCCAGTCGATCGACGGGTCGTCCAGGCGCAGCTCAGGCAGCCCCGCTTCCGGCGTCGTCGCCGAGGTCGTCTCCCCCGCGAGGTGCCCCGCCGCGGCGGACGGTACCGGCGGCCCGACAAACGCGAGGGACAGCACCGCAACGGTCGAGGCGGCGAGGACACGCACGCGTCGCCACGGATGCCGAGAAGAGACTGTCACGGGTGGTCTCCTACCATCGTCGACCGGCGGCCCTCGTGCGCGTCCAAATCGAGCAAATCGCCCTTGAACTGCGTGGTTGGCTTCGCTGCCACCTGTGAGCGCTCCTGCCGAGTTCACATTTGCATCAAGCAGTGTCCCGATCGGGCGCACAACTGTCAATCGATGTGCCTCACATTGCTGGGGCCGGACGCCAGTGACGCCCGACCCTTTACAGCTGGGCGCCCACCGGTGCAAGATTCGGTCACTCAATCGATGACCGTCGCTCAACTGGGCGACGGCAGGTCCCCTGCTCACATCGCTACACCCCATGCGGCCCGGCTGACGCCGCGATCAGCTTTGGAGAACAGATGAGACCGTCCGTTCGCACCGCCATTGGGACGGGCCTGGTGGCCCTCGTCCTGGCCGCCCTCGTGGCAGTCCCCGACCACCACGCGGCCACGGCGGCCGAGCGACGGTACGAGGCGGAGCAGGCCACGATCGTCAACGGTGTGGTGGAGCGCGAGTACCCCGGTTTCACCGGCACCGGATACGTCAACAGTGCCAACGCGGTCGGGGCGGCCATCGAGTTCGCGGTGCCGGTGCCGGCAGCCGGTGCCCGGACGCTCGTCATCCGGTACGCCAACGGCACTCGCACGAACCGTCCGGCGACGGTGTCGGTCAACGGCAGCCTGCGGGCCACCTTGCAGTTTCCCGCCACCGGCGGCTGGTCGACCTGGCGCACCCAGACGCTGAGCACTTCCCTGTCGGCTGGCGCCAACGTAGTGCGCCTGGCCGCGACGACATCGCGCGGCCTGGCCAACGTCGACTCCCTCAGCTACGACGACGGGCTGCCGACCTCGCCGTCTCCCAGCGTGTCCCCCACCGGCTCGGTGCCGCCCCGCACGCCAATCGCCGATCCGATCCCCCAGGCGCCGATCCGGTCCGAGCTCGGGCTGGTCCTGACGCAGTTTGCGCAGTTCCCGCAGACCAGCCCGGTGCCGGCGCCCACCGATCCGCGGCTGATGCGCACAGCCCGGATCAACTACGTCGGGCAGATTCCCGGCGGGAGCCGGCTGTTCACGCCCGACCTCAACGGCCGCCTGTACACCCTGCCGGCGGCCGGTGGCACGCCGACCGTCTACCTCGACGTGGCCGCGACCGTCGGCGCCAACTTCTTCTCCGGCCGGGGTCTGGGCAGCGGCTTCGGCTTCGTCGCCTTCCACCCCGAGTTCGCCACCAACGGCCGCTTCTACACCGTGCACACCGAGGCCCTGGGCGCGCTCGGGTCGATCACGCCGGACTGGACCCAGTCCGGGGCGGTCATCCACAGCGTGCTAACCGAGTGGACGACGACCGACCCGGCGGCCGCGTCCTTCAGCGGCACCCGCCGGACGCTGCTGCGGATCGGGTTCGCCACCTACATCCACGCCATCCAACAGATCGACTTCAACCCCAACGCGGTACCGGGTAGCGGCGACTATGGCCTGCTGTACGTCGCGGTCGGTGACGGCGGACGTGGCAGCTCCTCGACCGTGCCGCAACAACTCGGTGTGCCCCACGGCAAAGTCCTGCGGATCGACCCCAGTGGTACGAACAGCGCCAACGGCCGGTACGGCATCCCAACGGCCAACCCCTTCACCGGCAACAGCGGCCCGCTGGGCGAGATCTACGCGCTGGGCATGCGCGACCCGCACCGGTTCAGCTGGGACACCGGCGGCACCCGGCGGATGTTCCTCGGCCACATCGGCGAACACGACATCGAGGGCGTCTACGACCTTCGGGCCGGCGACAACCTCGGCTGGAGCGAACGGGAAGGCTCTTGGGTGTTCGACCGGCAGGCGCCGTGCAACCTCTACTCGCTTCCAGCCGACGACGCCCGGTTCGGCTACGACTACCCGGTCGCGGCGTACGACCACAACGCCGCCACCATCCCGTGCGGCGACGATGCCGGCAAGGCGATCGTCGGTGGCTTCGTCTACCGCGGCAGCGCGCTGCCAGCGCTGCGCGGCAAGTACGTCTTCGGCGACATCGTCGACGGCCGCGTCTTCTACACCAACGAGGCAGAGATGGTCCGCGGCGGCGGGCTGGCGCCGCTCTACCAGCTACGCGTCCTCACCGCCACTGGCACCGAGACGTCGATGGCCGCGCTGGCCGGCGACTCCCGAGTGGACCTGCGGCTCGGCGTGGACCGCGCGGGCGAGCTGTACCTGCTCGCCAAGGCCAACGGCCGGATCTGGAAGGTGACCGCCACCCGGACATCCAGTTAAGGCACTGTTTTGGGAACCGCCACTGTCAGGGCCCTCGAGTAGCTCCTGCGGCAGCAGCAACGATTCCGCCTCGTCGTCCGCCAACTGCTGTCCGGGTGCGGGCGTCAGACGGATCGTGAACCGCATGGTCGAACGCTCCCAGGTCGATGGTGGAACCGCGATACACCTGTCGCGTCGACAGCCGGCCATGGGCCGATCCGTCAAGCGCCGTTGAGCCGCTGTTGCTCAGGTGAACAGGGCGGTCCACGCGAGCTCGGCACGTATCGGTAGGTGGGGTGGCGGGCGCAGACCCGTGGCGAGCCGGGCGAGCACGACGCGCATCTCTGTCAGTCGACGCGGCCGGCGTATGCGGCGGCTGCTGCTGCGAACCCGACCGCGAGCAGTAGCCAGCCCAGCGCGTTGACCACCATCGCGACGAACCCGCCTGCCAGGATGACCGGGAACGCCACGAGCACAGCGGCGGCGGCCCAGCGCGGCACCGTGCGGCCCCGCCAGAGGGCGATGCCCAGCAGCAGGACACCGATGAACATCAGCGGGATGAACAGGGCGCCGCCGACGGCGGTGGCCTGGTAACCGTCGATCTCCCGCAGCACGTTCTCGGCGGTCGGCACGTCGAGGCCGGCGTTGATGGTGGCCGCGGCAGCGCCGTCGTAACCGGCGCCGCTGAAGCTCAGCGCGCTGAATCCGGCAAAAGCCAATGCCATGCCGATCGTGCCGAGTCGCAGCGAGCCGCGGCGGGCCACCATGCCAGTGACGATGGCGCCGGCCCCGGCGGTGACCGCGAAGACCAGCAGCAACCAGAACGAAAGCTCGGTGCGGCCCATGTCGTCGGCTACCTTCGGGATCCATTCGGCGGGATCGTCGGTGAGCGCGTACGGCACAGCCAGCGCCCAGCCGGCCATCGCCAGCGGCCCGACCGGCGCGAGCACGGCCAACGCCCGGCGGCCGAAGCCGACACCCGCGCCGGCCGTCGCCGCTGTGGTCTGAACGGAAGCGGTGGTACTGGTCATGGTGATGCTCCTTGGTCCGCCCGCCTCAAACCAGGAGTTGCTGGGCGGGGTCGTCCTCGACGCTATGGCCGCCAGGGCGCCGTACACATCGGAGCTAGCACCGAACCGCGCCGGTCAGGCTGGATCGGGATGCGCGCTCGTGCCGCTAAGCCAGGCGAGCGCGGCCCGGACCCGTCGGTTTTGCTCGGCGCTGGGCGGCAGGCCGAGTTTGGTGAAGATGGAGCCGAGGTGGGAGTCCACCGTGCGCTCGGACAAATAGAGCCGGGCGGCGATCGCGGCATTGCTCAGTCCTTGGGCGAGCAGGCCCAGCACGTCGCGTTCCCGCTCGGTGAGCGCGGCCAGCCCGGCACCGCGCGCAGCGCCGAGGTAGTGCCGCACGACGTGCTCGTCGATGGCCGTGCCGCCGGCAGCGACCCGGCGTACGACCGCGACGAACTCGTCGATGTCCAACACGCGGTCCTTGAGCAGGTAGCCGAAGCGAGCCGGCCGGTCCGCCGCGAGCCTCATCGCCAGCGCCGGCTCCACGACGTGGGAAAGCACGACCACCGCGAGGTCCGGGAAGCGGTCGCGTAGCAGCAGCACGGCACGAGCGCCCTCATCAGTGAACGCCGGTGGCATCCGGACATCCGCGATCACCAGATCCGGCCGCTCAGCGACCACAGTGGACACCAGCGCGCCGCCGTCGCCGACCTGCGCCACGACGTCGATGCCGTCGTGGGCGAGCATGCGGGCGATGCTCTGCCGCAGCAACACCAGGTCTTCGGCGATCACCACACGCACGGCAGGATCACCTCCACCGTGGTACCCCTCGGTCGGGCGTCGCTGACCACCAGCCGGCCGCCTGCCGCACCGACTCGCTCGGCGAGCCCACGCAGCCCCGTCCCGGCGCGGATGTCCGCCCCACCGCGCCCGTCGTCGGTCACCGTGACCGCGGCGGCCCCATCCTCGACCGCGACGCCGACGGTGATCGCGGCGGCGGCCGAATGCTTGAGCGCATTGGTGACCGCTTCGCAGATCACCAGGTAAGCCACGGTCTCCACAGGTGGCGGCAAGCGTCCGGAGTGGACGTTGAGCGTGACCGGCACGGGTATCCGTTGGGACAGGTCGACCAGAGCGGCGTGCAGCCCGCGGCGGCTCAGCAGCTCCGGTGTGGCACCTGCGGCGAGTGTGCGCAGCTCCTCGATGGCCGTGGTGAGGCCGTCGACCGCGTCGGACAGCACCAACTGGGCAGCGCCGTCACCCAGCTCGCGCTGCGCCATCCGCAACTCCAGCGCGAGCGCCAGCAGGCGACCCTGTACCCCGTCGTGTAGATCCCGCTCGAGCCGCCGCCGCTCCGTGGCGGCCGCCTCGTCGGCACGCTCGCGTTCCACGGCGATGCGCCGTGCCTGGTCGCGGACCGCGACCTCCAGCACCGCCTGGTCGATCAGCGGGCCGAGCTCAGCGACCGCGCCGGCCGCGTCCACCGCAGGCATGGTGTGCGCCACCGCGGCATGCGGCCCGCCATCTCCGCCGGGCACCCATGTCAGCGACTCCGCTACAGGTGGGTCGGTCGGCGCGGTGTCCACGTCGACCCAGCCGTGCCCATCGGGCAGGCGCAGCACCAGGCGGGCGGTAGGGTCCCCCAGCGCTTGGCGCAGGATCTGCTCCGCGGTGTGCGCCGGACGGACCCGAGCATCCGCGCCGGCCTCCCGCACCAGCACGGCCGCCCTCGCCCGCACCGGGTCGGCGCGCAGCACCAGCAGCCGCACCAACCGCCGGCGCAGCGGCGCGAACACCGCCGCCACCGCGAGCGTCGCCAACACGACGGGTAGCAGCGCACCCGGCCCGAACTGGGCGCCGAGGATCGCACTCAGCGAGACCACCACGATGGCGAACAGCACACCCATCACGACCGTCAGCACGGTGCTCGCCACCGCCGGCGTCATCCGCTGCACCCGCCACAACTCACCCGGCCGCAGCGCCAACACCAGACCTGGCGCGCACAAAGCGAACGGCAGGCAGAACGCCACCGACAGACCCGACTCACCGGCCGATGTGGACAACACCCCGAACGCGTACGCCAGCAGCCCGGACAGCACGCAGAACACAATGGTCAAGATCGGCACGATCGACAGCACCGCGACCAGCAACAGCCGGAACCGGCGCTCACCACGCTGCCGCGGCAGCGACCGCCACGCCACCACCGGGCCGAGCAGCACCGAAGCCATCCAAGGCACCGACAGCACCCAACCCAGCGGCGCCAGAGCCGCCAGCGGGCCCGCGTGCAGGCCCGGGTAGGCCGGATCCTCGAACCCGGTGGCCACGCCCAGCCCGGTGTAAACGGCTACGTACCACAAGGCGGCCACACCGAACCGGCGACGGCGCGCACTCCCCCCGTCGATCCGGTCCACCGCGGCGAGGAACGTCAGCTGAAGCAACGTGATGGGTGGCGCGTAGGCCAGGCCGACCGCGAACACCAGCAGGTGCGCCAGAGCGTCCCGATGCCCGCGTACACCCGCGTAGTCGGCCGCGGCCGCGGCAAGCACCAGGTACAGCAGCAGCGAACCCGCCGTGCCGGCCAGCCACCAGCCGACCCGCCGCTCACCCTGACCGAACAGCCACCCCGCCCCGCCAGCGGTCACCAACACCCCGACCGCCAACGGCACAGCGAACACCGGCGCATTGGCGCCATACCGGAACCCGGACACATAGGTGCCAACCGTCACCACCGCAGCCACCGCCGTCGCCGCCACCACCAGCAGCCCCACCACCGCGCCGACCACACGCTTGCCCACCGGTAGATCGTCCCAGCCCCAACCCGACCAGGAAACCGTGCCAACACCGATTCATCACCGCATGTCACGCCCGAACGCGGCAGGAAAGCTCACGCCACGCTCCACGCTGTCGATCGCCGCAGCCGGAATGTGCCCGACAACGCTGCCGTCAGCGGCACGACCACGTGGCTCCGGCCATCGGTACACCGGCCGGGAGATCTACATCCCGTACGTCGCGACGGGCCAGTACGTTCCGCCGCGAGCGTCACGTCATCGGCTGAATTGATCCGCGGCGCGGACAACCCTTGGCGGCACTGCCACGTGTGAGGGGTGTGAGTGATCACGCGATGGCGTCGCCGACGAGCGACGCCGCTTACGCCGACTTCGTGCGCACGGCCTGGGACCAGCACTTGCGGGTGGCTCGGCTCCTGACCGGCGACCCCCTCCGTGCGGAAGAGCTGCTCCAGGACTGCCTGGTGAAGCTGTACGTGCGCTGGCGGAAGGTCGCCGCGCGCGGCGACCCGCAGGCCTACCTGCGCCGGATGCTGGTCAACGGCACGCTCCACAAAGGTCAGTACGGCGTGGACGTTCCGGTCGGCGCCACCCTCCGGCAACGGGTCCACGCCGGTGCCGCTCCTCTCGGTCGACTACGCCGTACCGGCAGACCAGGCAGCCGGCGGCCCGACCGCCTTCACCGTCCACCAGGCACGGGACACATCCCCGCAGCGGGTCACCGGCCTGCGGGCGTGGACCTCGACGGACGACGGGAGCACCTGGACCGAGGCGCCGGTGCGCAGGGTGGCCGGCAACCGGTTCTCGGCCGCGCTGCCGGGCGCCGCGCCGGGGCAGCCGGTCTCCCTGCGGGTGGCCGCGACAGCCGATGGCCGCCAGGGGCCTTACGGTCAGATTCGGCAGCCGCTCACTCGTGCGAGCGGCATCCCTCGTGCAACCGGTGCTGATGGTCGGCATGGGTGTCGCACCCAACGTCTTGACGTTGGCTGCCGTGCAGCTGATGCTCGGTGCTGTCGTCGGGCTGCTGGACGTCAGCGTCAACGCCCATGCCGTGACGGTCGAGCGGGTTCTGGGGCGCCCCATTATGAACGGCTGTCACGCCGCCTGGAGTATCGGCAGCGTCAGCGGTGCGCTCCTCGGCGCGGGTGCCGCCCACATAGGACTGTCGCGCGGCGTCCACTATGCGATCCTCGCCGCGGTGCTCGTGCCACTCGTTGTCGTGACCGGACGGTTTCTGCTGAACGCCGCCGACGGCGAGACGGCGGGCGGGCGGCCGGACACAGGTCTGACCTGGCGGACCGGTTGGAGCAGGCCGGTGCTCGTGCTCGGCGCGATGGGCGCCATCGCGCTGACCGCCGAGGCCGCTGTCGCCAACTGGAGTGGCGTGTTCTTGCACGAGCGGCGGGCGACCCTGGGTATGGCGGGCATTGGCTACGCCGCCTTTGCCGTCTGCCAGACCTTGGTCCGCCTGGTCGGCGACTCGATCCTGGCCCGGACGTCGGCGTCGGTCATGCTCCGTCTCGGCGCCGGCGTCGCCGCGGCCGGCCTGACCGTGGTCGTGGTCAGCCCGTGGGTGGTGCTGGCGATCGTCGGCTTCGCGTTGATGGGCTTGGGCTTGGCCACCTGCTTGCCAGTCCTGTACAGCGTGGTCGGCAGCCTCGGCGCGGACCGCGACCACGGAGCCGACGCTGGTGCCGCGGCGATGGTGGCGCGGTTTACCAGCATGACCTATGCCGGCATTCTGATCGCCCCGGCGGTGATCGGCTGGGTCGCCGACGCCGTCGGGCTCACGTGGACGTTGGCAGGCATCATCCCGCTGCTGGTGGCGGTCACGTACGCGGCCCGGACCGTCCGAGATCCGCGGATGGGCGGACGGCCCAGGGTTTCGAACCCCGGGCCGCCCGACCCCGATCGACGCGGTTAGCGGGCGGCGCAGCGGCGTACCTCGTATTGGTCGATCGCCGCGCCGAGTTGGGCGAACTTCTGCGTGTACTCGACCGGGACGACGCCGGTGGGCGTAGCCGGGCGCTGGGGGTCCTGGTATCGGTCACCGAGGTTGGAGAACACGGTGATGACGTAGCTGCGGTGTGGTTTGCCGGGCAGTGACTTCACGATGCCGGCGTCCGCGCCGGCGTTGCTGGTCCAGCCGGGCTTGTGCGCGAAGCTCACCTGGGCGGCCTTGTTGCAGGGCCGCACGTCCTGCCCGAACCGGTTGCCGTCCACGGTCACGGTGCCGTCCGGGGCGATCCATCGGCTCGCCGTGGTCTGCGGGATACCGGGTGCCGGATATCCGCGACCGCAGTAGTTCGTGGTCGACAGCATCCAGTTCCAGCCTTGCTGCCCGAGCTTGGCGGCGAACAGTTGGCGTGACGGGGCGCTGAGCGCCGACGAGGCGGTCACCGGGACGCCGGCGGGAGTGGTCCACAGCCTCCCCCGGGCGCCGTTGACGAGCACCAGCAGTTTGGCGGTGTCCAGTGAGCTCATCGTGATGGCGTTGGACCAGTTGCCGCCGTTGGACGGCCGGGTGCCGACCAGTTGCAACGTCTCGAGACCGAGATCCTGGAACGCCTGGTTGAGCCCGTCCATCGCGTTGTGGTCCCACAGCAGCTTGATCAGCGCGCAGGTCGCGGCGTTGGAGGACGCGGTCAGGGAGGCGTCGACGTACGCGCGGATGGTGTTGCTGCTGGCTGGCCCGCACAGCGGGCTGACGGTCTCCGGCTGGTAGCTGTACGTGTCGTCCAATCCGACGACGCCCTGGTCGACCAGACGCAGAATCCCGAAGTTCACCATCAGCTTGAGCACCGACGCCGGATACGGCGACATGAAATCGAGCGGCGCGGACTCCCTGCCCGGCACTACGTCGATCGTGCCCTGCCCCTGGTTGGCGTACCAGCCGGCGGTGTCCCACTGGCGGTAGCGCACGGCCGTGGTGTGGTGATTGGCATCGACCGGCACCACGACACCATGCGGATACTGCGGGCTCATCAGGACGGTCCCCGACGACACGATGCGCCCGGCGTCATCCAGTTCGAGCACCGACGCGTCGATCTGCGGCTGTTGGACGATCGGCTGCGCGGCGGCGGCCACCGCGGCGTACTGCTGCGCACGCTGCTCAGGTGTGGTCGCGTCGGTGTCGACGTCGGCATTCAGCGCCTTGCCTTGCGCGGTCGCGGGCGGCGCCAGGTCGACAACCTCTTGGAACGCTAGCCCGTCCAAGGTTTGCCGCAGAAACTCGGCGACGGCGACGGCATCGCGTGATCCGCTCGCCGCTGGCGTAGTCGTCGTCGCCTGCGCCGAAGCGCCAGCCGAGGCGGCCGCCACGGCGAGGACCGCGACCGCCGCCACCAGGCCGACTTTGCGTACGTGCATCGTCAATCCTTCCCGTTGTGATCAACGTCGTCGCGTCGCACCGTACGCCGCCATCAATGGGAGGGAGACTACAATGTGGACAATTACTCAGTCTTGTTTTCTGTGCAACCTTTGGTCGGTGGCGCCCGTCTCCATCAGTGTCCACTGTGTACGAGGGATCGTCATGGCTGAGTCAGGTCGGCCGCAGCCGGAGGAGGCTGCCCGCGACCGGCGGCAGTGACAGCACGGCGCCGGGACCGGCGATCGGCTGGTAGGTCTGGGTTTGCGGCGAGGTGGTTGGCACACGACCACTCTCCGGCCGCGGCTGGAGTAGTGCGATTTCAGTACGAGGTGCCTGCAAACGCATGACGACGCGACGGTTCCGGGGTGTGACTCTGGGGGGACTGATTCCGGACCTCGGATATGGGGGTTTAGAGGTGCAGGCATTCGCGCGGTGGTCGGTGCGTCACCGGTGGTGGGTGATCGGGGCCTGGCTGATGCTGCTCGCAGGGCTGGTGGTGCTGTCACAGCTGGCCGGTGGCGCGGTCCACAAGAACAGCTTCGGTTTCTCGGGCCGCGACTCGCAGGACGCGCGGATGGTGCTGGAGAAGGAGTTTCCGCGTGCCGCCGGGGACAGTGATCAGATCGTCTTCCATACCGAGACGGGACGTGTGACAGACGCTGCCGTCCAGAGCCGAATGCGGTCGATGTTCGCGCGCGTGGAGCAGCTTCCGCACGTCGTCACCGTGACGGATCCCTACGCGTCAAACGGGCAGGCCATTTCGAAGGACGGGAAGACGGCGTTTGCCACCGTCACCTTCGACGCGCAAGCCAATGACCTACCCGAAGAAGCCATCACCGCGGTGATCAGCACCGCGCAGGCCGCGCGTACTTCCACAGTGCAGGTGGAGCTGGGAGGGCAGGCGGTCCAACAGACCGAGTCGCAGGGGCCAGGGCTGGCCACGGGAGTCGGGCTCGGCGTCGCAGCGCTGGTGCTGCTGGTGCTGTTCGGATCGGTGACCGCGATGCTGATGCCGATTCTCACCGCGTTGGTGGCGATCGCCGCGGGCATCAGTGTCAACGCCCTCATCAGCCATGTCATCGACATCAATACCGCTACCGAGGCTATCGCCTTGATGATCGCCCTGGGCGTAGGCGTTGACTACTCGCTGTTTGTCGTGTCGCGGTTCCGTGGCCTCCTGGCGGAGGGTCGTGACCCGAAAGAGGCGGCAGCCGGGGCGGTGAACACCTCGGGGCGAGCGGTGTTGTTCGCTGGGGCGCTTGTGGTGCTTGCCCTGTTGGGCATGTTGCTGCTGGGCGTCGGCATTACCAACGGGATCGCCATCACGTCCGCGGTGGAAGTCGCGTTTACCATGGCCGCCGCGCTCACGCTGCTTCCTGCTGTCCTTTCCCTCCTTGGGCCGCGGATCAACAGTTTTCGGGTTCCCGGCCGACGTCCGGCCGGATCCACGACGCCTTCTCCTCGACTCGAGGGCTGGACCAACTTCCTGCGGCGCAGAAGGTGGCCGCTCGCCATAGCGATGATCCTGGTACTGGGGGTCCTCACGTTGCCGGTCATCACCATGCGGCTGGGCAGCTCCGATGCCAGCGCAAACCCGCCCGACACGACGACCCACAAGGCCTACACCTTGCTCGCCGAGGGGTTCGGACCAGGCTTCAACGGCCCGCTCGTGCTCGCCGCGACGTTGCCGGCCGCATCCGACACCGCCGTGCTTCAACGCCTCGCGGATGCCGTCGAGTCGGACCCCGCGGTCGGCTCGGTGAGTCCGCCGCGCATGAGCCCTACAGGCACTGCCGCCGTCCTCCAGGTCTACCCGCTGACTTCTCCGCAGAGCGAGGAGACCACGGACCTTGTCCACAGGCTTCGTGACACGACCATCCCTCAGGCCACCGCCGGCACGCACGTCGCCGTGCACGTCGGTGGGTCCACTGCCACCTTCGTCGATCTCGCGTCCCTGCTTGGTAGCCGACTCGTGCCGTTCATCGCGGTCGTCGTCGCCATCGGGTTCCTTGTGCTACTGATTGTGTTTCGCTCAGTGGCTATCCCGCTCACGGCCGCCGTCATGAATCTGTTGTCCATAGGCGCAGCGCTCGGCGCTGTCATTGTGGTGTTCCAGTTTGGCTGGACGGGTCTATCCGGCGGCCCGGTTCATTTCGCGTTGCCGGTGATGATGTTCGCTATCGTCTTCGGCTTGTCCACCGACTACCAGGTGTTTCTGCTCAGCCGTATCCAAGAGGAATGGAACACACATCACGACAACGACCGAGCGGTGCATGACGGGATGGGGCGGGTCAGCGGCATCATCACCGGCGCGGCGGTCATCATGATCGCGGTCTTCTGTTCCTTCTTGCTGGGTGGGCAGCGCTTTCTCCAGGAGATTGGCTTCGGGCTGGCCGTGGCGGTCGCGCTCGACGCCTTCCTGATCCGCTTTATCCTCGTCCCGGCGACGATGTACATCCTCGGCGATCGAAACTGGCGGCTGCCCCGTTCGCTGAACTGGCTGCCCCGTGTACACATCGAGCCCAATGAGATCGAGCCATCCCCGGCTGCCGAGGTGTCCGGCGCGGTACGCTGATCATGGTGGCCGTCACGCTGATAGGGATTACCGGTGACTAGGTGGCGTCGGTATCTCAAGGACCATCCGCGGGTCGTCGACGTAGCGGTGATCGCGCTGTTGCTCTGTGCCGCGTCCGGCCCTTTCGCGCTCAACAGCAACCTGTCCGCGACCGACAACCTGAGCTGGCGGTCCGCGATACCGCTCGCGCTCGCCAGCTCACTGCCGCTGCTGTGGCGACGAAGCCACCCCCGTATCGTGGTGGCGGTCACCGCGGCCTGCGCCGCCGCCGGGGGCGGGTTCGGCTATCTGGTTACCCCGGTACTCCTGGCTCCCGTCATGATCGCCCTCTACGAGTTGGCCCTACGCCTGCCCGGCCGGACCACCCACAGGTACTACCTGGTGGCCACGGTGGCGGTCGTCGTGGCCGCATTGGCCGGCGACCGGCACGGCTACCCGTTGCTCCTCACCATCCTGAACCCTGTCGTTTTCTTCCTGCTGCCGGTCGTCCTGGCCGAGTCCGCCCGGCTGCGCCAGGAAAACCTTGCCGCCGTTACCGCGCGCGCGGAGTACGCCGAGCGCAACCGTGAAGAAGAGGCCCGCTACCGGGTTGCCGAGGAGCGGGTGCGCATCGCCAGGGAGCTGCACGACGTCGTTGCCCACCACTTGGCGCTTGCCAACGCCCAAGCCAGCACGGCGGCCTACCTCGCGCGCGAGCATCCACATCGGGTGGAACGGATCCTTACCGAGCTGACTGGCACGACTTCCGCCGCGCTGCGCGAACTCAAAGCCACCGTCGGTCTACTACGCCAGCCCGATGACGTCAGCTCCCCACTCGAGCCGGCGCCCGGCCTCGCACAGTTGTCCGACCTCACTGCCACGTTCGCTTCGGCCGGGCTCGACGTCGAGATCACCATCGAGGGCGAGCAACGGCAGCTGTCCGAGGGCGTGGATCTGACCGCGTACCGCATTGTGCAGGAGGCACTCACCAACGTGGCCAAGCACGCCAGCACGAGTACCGCCGCGGTGTGGCTCGCCTACGGCGACGATCGGCTGACCATAATCATCGCCAACGGCGCTGGGCCAGCCAAGTCCACCGCTTCACAGCCGGCCGGCGGCGGCTACGGGATCGTCGGTATGCGAGAGCGGGTCCAGTCCGTGGGCGGCCGGTTCCACGCGGGGCCTCAGCCCGACGGGGGCTTCACCGTCGCCACCGAGCTGCCGATCCTGCGCTGACGATCGAAGGGCGATCCGTGACCATCCGCATCCTTCTCGCCGACGACCAAATGCTCTTGCGCGCGACTTTCCGGATGCTTATCGAGGCCACCCCTGACATGGAGGTCGTAGGCGAAGCCGCCGACGGCGACGAGGCAGTCGCGTTGGCCAGGACCCACAAACCCACCGTCGTACTCATGGACATCCGCATGCCTCGAGTCAACGGCCTCACCGCAACCACCACGATCTGTACCGACCCGAGCCTTTCCCACACGCGGGTGCTCATCCTCACCACATTCGAGACCGACGAGTACGTGGCTCAGGCCCTACGCGCCGGCGCCAGCGGGTTTCTCGGCAAGGACGTCTCGGCCGACGCGCTGCTTGACGGCATTCGTACCGTCGCGGCCGGCGACGCCCTGCTTTCCCCGACCGCTACCCGCGCCCTGATCAGCCGATTTCTCGCTACCGCGCCGATGGATGCCCTCCCGCGAGCGATCGAGGAGCTGAAGGCACTGACCGCACGGGAGCGCGAGGTCATGAGCCTGGCCGCCCAGGGCAGATCCAACGCCGAGATCGCGCGGTACCTCGTGGTCAGCCCGCTGACCGTCCGCACTCACATCCAGCGAGCCATGACCAAACTGCACGTTCGCGACCGCACTCAGCTCGTGGTCATCGCCTACCAAACCGGCCTGGTCCGCCCCGAGCGGCCATCCTTCAACGACTGACATCACCACTGAGCCAGGCGCTCGCAAGCCCCAGACAGCTTCTCGAAGCCGGCGGCGGCCACGCACCGACGCCCTGGCCGGGCTACGCCGACCGCAGCCGGAGAAGGCTGCCCGCGGCGGGCGGCAGTGACAGCACGACGTCGGGGCCGGCGATCGGCTGGTAGGTCTGGATCCGCGGGTCGAACCTGTCGGCCGTGCAAGCTTCGCGGTCCAGCCTAACGATGACCGTGCTGGCGTCTCGATGGCTCGCGTTGCAGACGAACAGCTGCCGATCCGGACCGGTGCCGGTGAAAGTGCCGGCGATGGCGGAGCCCTCAATGGAGCGGATCCACGAATCCGGGCGGAACACGTCCGCGCCCCGTGGCACCTGGTCGATGTGTCCGACGTGGACGGACCGCAGATCGCGCAGCTGGTGGGCGACCGGCGTGAGAGCACCCTGGGGTCGACGGTGTCGACGAACTCGCCGACGTAGTCCTCGTACGGCCCGGTCAGTTGCCGGTGATCACCAGGTTGGCGCCCGAGGTCCGCGATCTCCTGGTACCGCTGGACGGTGGTTTCCTCCGGCGGTGGCGGCCAGAACACCGCGATCGATGGTTCGATGCTCACAGGGCGCTCCGGTTGATGCGGCCCTTGTAGCGGGCTTCCAGCCGCTGGTTGTGCTCGTCCGAGCCGGCGATGTTGGCGGACAGGTATATGGGTGGCGGAAACCCGCGGGCGATGAGCCGGTCGATGGCGTGGGCGACCATCATCTGCACGGCCATGGCCGAGGTGATCGACGAGACCGCGCAGACCGGGCCGTGCTCTGTCTCGAGTACGGCATCCCCGTAAGGCGCTCGGTTGTCGATGACGATGTCCGCGATCTCGAAGAGTCGTTTCCCGGAAGGATGCCGCGAGCTGATCGCACGTGAATGCTCTAGCGAGGTGATGGCGATGACGGGCAGTTGGTTCTCCTGGGCAAGCCTTGCCATCTCGACGGTCGATCCGTTGCCGCCGGAGTTCGAGGCGATGACGAACGCGTCCGACGGGCCGATGTCGTGCAGTTCGAATACGCGTCGCGCGGTGTCCGGATCCCGTTCGGCGTATGTGTCCACGCTTTCGGGCGCGGCGCCGCCGAGGATCACCAGGTCGCGGAGCGCGAGCTTGTTGGTGGGCACGAGGCCGCCCGCGCGGCCGGCGACTTCCAGGGCGACCGCCTCGGAGTGCCCGGTGCCGAAAGCTGACTAGGCTTCGCTGGGCCGGAACGGCCACCAGCCCGCTTCTCTTTCGGGTGTACGTCGCGTCTTACGCCGATCGAGTCGGAGGGTTGGCTGTTGGCGCAACTGAGGGTGTTGCGTGGCGCTTCACTGGCTCCTCGTTTGGCCGTCACACCTGGTTGGTGCTGCCGTTGGGGTCGGCGCGGGCAAGACCGGTCTGGTAGGCGATGACGACGAGTTGGGCGCGGTCGCGTGCCTCCAGTTTGGTCATGGCGCGCTGCACGTGGGCGCGGACGGTGAAAGGGCTGAGATACATCCGGTCGGCGATCTCCATGTTGGACAGACCGGTCGCGACAAGAGCGACCATTTCGCGTTCGCGCGGGGTTAGTGCGGCGAGTTGTTCGGGATGGCGTGGTGTGGTGTCGACCGGCGTGGCGAGGAAGCGGGCCACCAAGGAGCGGGTCGCGGCCGGGGACAGGAGGGTGTCGCCGTCGGCGATCGTACGCACGGCGTTCAGTAGCTCTTGGGCCTCGATTCCCTTGCCGATGAAGCCGCTGGCCCCTGCGCGTAGGGCCTGTGCGACGTACTCGTCGGTCTCGTAGGTGGTGAGGATCAGTACGCGGGTGGCACGCAGATCCGGATCGGCGCAGATCTCCAAGGTGGCGGTGAGGCCGTCCATGTCGGGCATCCGGATGTCCATGACCACCACGTCGGGACGTAACTCGCGGGTCAGGGCCACCGCCTCCCTGCCGTCGCTTGCCTCGCCGACCACGGCGATGTCGTCGGCGCTGTCGAGGAGAGTGCGGAAAGCACCGCGTAGCAACGCCTGGTCGTCGGCGAGGATCACTCGGAGCGTCACAGCGTATCCCTGGCCTCTGCTGGTGCTCCGTCAGTCCTCCGTGCTGTGTTCTCGGCAGCTGGAAGAGGCAGGTGGGCGGAGACGAGGAAGCCTCCCTGGATGCGCGCGCCAGCCGTGAGGGTTCCGCCGACCGCGGTTGCTCGTTCACGCATGCCGATCAGACCGTAGCCAGGTGGGCGCTCCGGCGTGGGAGAGCCCTTGCCGTCGTCGGTGACGGTGACGGTCACGTGGTCGCGGTGCCAGGCGAGGCGCACCTGGGCGCTACTGGTGGGAGCGTGCTTGGTCACGTTGGTCAGGGCCTCTTGGATGATGCGGTAGGCAGTCAGGTCCACTGCCGGTGGTAGCGGCCTGGCTGTGCCGTCCTCGTTCATCGACACCTCCAAGCCTGCGCGGCGGAACGCCCTCAGCAGGGTGGGGACCTGTGACAGCCCGGGCGCCGGATCGGTGGGTGCGGATGTGTCGTCGGGCTGGCGCAGCAGACCGACGGTGGCCCGCAGGTCGTCGAGCGCCTGGCGGGTGGTCTTGACCAGTTCCTCGAGGCTGACGCGGGTCTGCTCCGGGCGGGTGTCGAAGAGGTGGGCGGCGACGGCGGCCTGCGCGTTGGCCAGGGTGATCTGATGGGCCACCAGGTCGTGCAGCTCGCGTGCGATGCGGACCCGTTCCTCGGCCACCTTCCGGCGGGCCTCGCTGTCCCGACGTTCCTCGGCCCGACGCGCCCGCTCCTCCATGAGCGCCAGGTAGGCCCGCCGGTGCTGCGCCGAGCGGCCGAATACGGCGGCCACGAGCGGCGACGCGGCCACGGTTACCAGCCTACTTGTGTCCTCCCACGAGAAGTCGGTCTCGAAGAAGGGGGTGAAGGCGACCAGCAGCGCAGCCGATGGGAGCAGGACCGCAGCCGCTACCCGCAGTTCGCGGCGTACGGCGAGCGAGTAGGCGCTGATGAGTGCGGGGGCCACGATGAGTGGGCTGGGCAACAGGCCCAACGGCGCGACGAGCATGCCGCACACGGTGGTGGCCATGGTGGTGGCTATGGGCGCGCGGTGCCGCGCTGGGAGCATCGCCGACGACACCGCGGCGATGAGGTAGGTCGGCGCCGGTGGCGGCGCCAACGTGTCGTCGTCGTGCAGCAAACCTCCGAGCAGGCAGAGCGCGAACGCTACCGCGACGACCGCTGCCTCCCGCCACCACCACGCCCTCGACATTGACCGACGCAGCACACGGCCAGGGTACGGGACGGTCACCCCGTACCGGCTGCGTACGCGTGTAGTGCGTCTGCACTAGAAGCAGTTTGGGGCTGGTCCGCGTGCACCAGGCGAAGACGGTTTCGGCAAACGATGTGCGGCACCGCGGTGGACGACAGGGTTGGTGAGTGAATCGTCCGGCACCGGGTCGGACGGCAAAGCGGCGGGGAAGAAACGTTGAAGGACACCGGAGACATCACCGACGCGGTGCGGCTGACGGCCGTCCGCAAGGTCTACGGGAGGCGCGACAACCAGGTGGTCGCGCTCGATGGCGTGACGACGCGGTTCGGCCGAGGAACGTTCACAGCGATCATGGGGCCCTCGGGCTCCGGCAAGAGCACCCTGCTGCAATGCGCGGCCGGGCTCGATCAGCCGACGTCGGGTTCGGTTCGGATCGAGGAGCACGAGCTCAGCGAGATGAACGAGACCGAGTTGACGAAGCTGCGCCGAGACCGGATCGGCTTCGTCTTCCAGGCGTTCAACCTGCTGCCGGTCCTCACCGTGCGGCAGAACGTGACGTTGCCGCTGCGGCTCGCCGGCCGCAAACCGGCCCGGGGCCGGGTCTCGACCGTCCTGGAGCAGGTTGGCCTGGCCCAGCGGAGCAACCACCGTCCGGCGGAGCTGTCCGGTGGGCAGCAGCAGCGGGTCGCCATCGCTCGGGCGTTGGTCAGCGAACCCGCCGTCATCTTCGCCGACGAGCCGACTGGCGCGCTGGACACAAGGACCGCGCGTGACATTCTCGCGCTGCTGCGGCACGCGTCACAGGCGGCCGGCCAGACGATCGTGATGGTGACCCACGATCCGGTCGCGGCTTCGTACGCCGATCGCGTCCTGTTCCTCGCCGACGGGCGGCTGGCTGGTGAGCTGGACGCGCCGACTCCTCAGTCCGTGGCCGACCGGATGACCCACCTGGGTGCTTTCGCCGACGAAGGCCCGCTCCCGCGGTTGGCGACGAGCCGGGGAGGGCAGCGCTGATGCTGGCGTTCGCGTTGCGCACCCTGCGGTTTCGCGCGGGCATGTTCGTGGCGGCCTTTCTCGCCATGTTCATCGCAGCGGCCATCATGATGGCTTGTGGCGGCCTGATCGAGACCGGCATCCGCACGGCTGTGCCGCCGCGCCAGATGGCCTCGGCCGACGTCGTCGTCGCCGGCGACCAGGAATACCACGACTCCGGCGGCGACCCTGACGAACCGCCGATCCTGCCCGAGCGGGTCCGGATCGACGCGGGGCTGGCCGACACGATCGCGGCGCTGCCCGGTGTGCGAAAGACCGAAAGCTTCGTCTTCGAGGGTGACCCGCCGGCGGGTACGGTCGACGCGATCGGTGTGATCGCCAAGCCGGGAGTGGACATCGGCGAGCTCCGGGAGCGGATCGACGCCGAGTTGGACCGCGGGACCATCACCCTGGTCGGTGACGAACGCGGGCAGGCCGAACTGCGCGAGGCCAAGGCGAGCGGCGTCACGGTGATGGCCCTGGCCGGAGTCCTCACCGCCTACGCGATCCTGGTCTCGATCTTCGGGGTGGCTTCCATGCTCGCCCTCGCGATCGCCCAGCGCCAGCAGGACCTGGCGTTGCTGCGAGCCGTGGGAGCGACACCTCGTCAACTGCGCCGGCTCATCCTTCGCGAGACGCTGCTGCTGTCCCTGCTCGCCACCGCACTGGCCTACCTCCCGGGCCAGTTCCTGGGCGAGCTCGTGTTCGACCAACTGGCCGAGCGCGGGATCGCCGCGGAGGGCGTGGTCTTCCATCAAGGCTGGATCCCGACCGCGGCCGCCATGGCGGTGGCGATCCTCGCGGCCTTGGCCGGTGCCTTGGGCGCCGGCAGAAGGGCGTCGCGCGTCAAGCCGACCCAGGCGCTCACGGAGGTCTCCGTCGAAGGCAGGCTGATCGGCGCCGGGCGCTTGCTGCTGGCGGTGATCTTCCTCGGCGGTGGGCTGGCCATGACCATCGTGACCATCGCCGTGATGAGTGGACCGCTCACGCCGGCCACCGCCGCACCTGCCGTGATCCTCCTCGCCATCGGGTTCGCCTCGCTGGCACCCGTGCTGACCAAGGTCACAACCTTCGCCGTGCAGTGGCCCGTGCGCGCCTTGGGTGGGGTGACCGGCCAACTCGCCGTGCTCAACGCACGCGGCCGCAGCGGCCGGATGGCGGCCGTGATGGGGCCGGTCATCCTGCTGACCGCAGTGTCGACCGGCATCCTGTACCTACAGGCGACCAACGACCAGGCTGATCGGCGCAGCTTCGCCGACAACCTGGTCGCCGACGCCGTGGTGACCACTCAGGACCGCTTCGACGCAGACCTGGTGGAACGGATCGACGACCTGCCGAGCGTCGCCGGCGCCTCGGCGTACGTCGACAGTGTCGGCTTCATCGAGAGTCCGAAGGACAGCTCTCCGATGAACGAGGGCTGGACCCTTCAGGGCGTCACCGCCGAGGGCGCCGACGCCACCACGCCGGTCCAGGTCACCGCGGGCAGCATCGCCGACCTGCACGACGACACGATCGCGATCGAGGACCAGCACGCCGACACGCTGGGCGTCGATGTCGGCGACACGATCAGGCTGCGGATGGGCGACAACACCGCTCTCGACGTACGGGTGGCCGCGCTGTTCTCCGCTCCGGACGACTACGACACCCTGTTGCTCCCCGCCGACACCCTGGCCGCCCACACCACCGAGGGATACCCGACACGCATCCTGGTCAGATCTGGCCCGAACACCGACCCCGAGCAGCTGGTGGCGGACCTGACCGAGGTGACCTCCGCCGAGAAGGGACTGGCCGTCACCGGACGCGACGTCCTGTTGAGGGAGCATGACGACCAGAAGCAGACCGCCAACTTCGCGATCTACATCATGGTCCTCATGATCGCCGGGTACGCGGCGATCACGGTGATCAACACTCTGGCGTCGAGCACAGCGGCGAGGCGGCGGGAGTTCGGGTTGCAGCGGCTCGCGGGCTCGACTCGAGGCCAGGTGCTGCGGATGGTCGGCCTGGAGGGCGCGATCCTGGCCGCCAGCGGCATCGCGCTCGGCACGGTTGCCGTGATCGGAGTCCTGGTGCCGGTCAGCCTCAAGCGCCTCGACTCGGTCGTACCCGCTGGCTCCCCGTGGATCTATGTTTCGACGGCCGCACTCGCCGTCCTGCTGACGCTCGGAGCCATGCTCCTGCCCGCGTGGCGGGCGACGCGTGGCCGGCCGGCCGAGGCGGCGCTCGCCATCGAATAGCCTCGGCACACCTCGGCCTTTTGAGAGCCTCACGCTGCGGGCGCGGCGATGCAGGGAGCGGCCTTCGGTCCGCTGCGGGTCTATCCCACTCACGCCCTATTTCCAATCCGATGTGAGTCGCAGAGGAGGTCCGGAGGTCATCGAGGTGGGCCATCCGGACCTACTTCGCGGTTTCTGCCGCTCCGTTGAGGCCGCTCCGGGCTGACTCCCTCCGCGCGTTGAGCAGCTCGGGCAGCTCGGGTCGTTGTAGCCGGACGCCTCGTGGGCTATGGTTCTCCTATCTGAGATGACTCTCTTATTTGAGAACGGAACCCACGGTGTTCATTGTTGCGGCGACGGACAGGCTGTTCATCGCTCCGAGCTGGGATCGCATGGCGGTGGCGAAGACTCGCCGTCTGGGGCAGGTGCCGGCGGCCAACGTCGGCGACGCGTTGCAGCGGATGACCGTCATGGACGGCGGCATCCGGCTGTTCACCGAGCGCGCCGCGCTACTTGGAAACGCGCTGACGGTGGACGTGCGGTCGGGTGACAACCTGGCCATCCACCGGGCGCTCGACGAGGCCCGACCGGGCGATGTCCTGGTGGTCAACGGGCACGGGGACATGACCCGTGCGCTGATCGGGGACCTCATCGGTGAGATCATGGTGAATGCCGGGGTCGTCGGCGCGGTGGTCGACGGTGCCGTCCGCGACGTCCAGGCGCTGTCCGAGCTGGGCCTGGCCGTCTACGCGCGTGCGGTCACCCCCGCCGGACCTTTCAAGGACGGGCCCGGCACCATCGGTGCGCCGGTGGCGGTCGGCGGCGTGGTGGTGGCAGCAGGTGACGTTCTTGTCGGTGATTCCGACGGCGTCGTCGTCGTTCCACGGCACCGCGTGATGGAGGTCGTGGAGGCGGTCGACGGGATCGGCGAGAAGGAGGAGGCGCTCCGGCAGCGCATCCTTGCCGCGCGCGCCGGCCGTGCGGCGGTGGCCCTGTGACCACCATGGTGCCCGCCCTCCGGATGGAGGAGCTGCGCCGCTGCTCGCGGCGCCCGGCCCTTGGCCCGGCACCGCCGGGGGCTGTCTCCCTTGCCATGGGCGAGCCGGACTTCCCGACACCGTCACCGGTGATCGAGGCCGCCGCGGCGGCCTTGCGCAGGGGAGACACGCACTACGCCGACCAGAAGGGCCTGCCGGAGCTGCGCGCCGCGTTGGCGTCCAGGCTGCCGGCGCATCCGGGCCGGACGTGGACCGCGGAGGACGTCGTGGTGACGCACGGCGCGACTGCCGCGCTGGCGGCCACCGTGCTCGCGATGATCGACCCCGGCGACCGTGTCGTCATTCCGGAGCCCGCCTACTCGCTCTACGCCGATCTGGTCGTTTTCGCCGGGGGGACGGTGGACTTCGTCCCGCTCGCCCCGGACCTGCATTGGGACCTCGACGCGTTGGCCGCCGCGCTTCCCGGGGCGGCGATGATGATGTTCTCGAATCCGTCGAACCCGACCGGCATCGTGCACCGCGAGGAGGAGCTCGAGGCCCTCGGGAAGCTGCTCGACGGCTCCGACACCCTGGTCGTCAGCGATGAGGCGTACCACCGGCTGGTCTATCCGGGGCATGTGTTCACCTCGGCGTTGGAGATCGAATCGCTGCGCGATCGGACGGTGTACGTGCAGACGTTCTCCAAGACCTACGCGATGACCGGCTGGCGCGTTGGGTACCTGACCGGGCCGCGTGCGGTGGTGGACGCGGTGGCGCACGCGCACCGGACCTACAACGGCTCGTTGAATACGGCGGTCCAGCACGCGGCCCTTGCTGCTCTTGATCTGCCGGACAGCGTCGTTGATGCCATGGTCGACAGGTACCGGCAGCGTCGCGAGCTCGTGGTCGCCCACCTGTCCGGCATTCCCGGGCTGCACCTGGTTCCGCCGGAGGGAGCGTTCTACGGGTTCCTTCGCTACGACGCCGACCTGCCCTCCGAGGCGGTCGTTCGCGAGCTCGCCGAGCGGGAGGTGATGGTGCGGGCCGGCGCCGAGTACGGGCCCTCGGGCGAGGGGCACGTCCGGATCTCGTTCGCGGCCTCTGAGGAGGAGCTGCGGACCGGCCTGGCCCGCATCGTCCGTCATCTCGGCGATGAGAGAATCCAATGAGGTTCGGCGAGGGCGGAGGGGCCATGACCGATCAGCAGGCCTCCCGGCGCGGCGGGCGCCAGCCACGCAGTGACACCCGCCGCAACCGTCGGCGCCTCCTCAAGGCCGTCGGCGAGCTTGCCCGGGAGGCGCCCGATCAGCTCACCATGCAGGCCGTCGCGTCCCGCGCGGAGGTCGGCCCAGCTACCGCCTACCGCTACTACTCCTCGCTGGACGAGGTGCTCGCGGCTTATGTGCTCAGCGTCGTCGAGGAGCTCCGCGATTTCAGTGCGGCATCGACCGCGGAAGGGCGACCGCTGTTCGATTCCGTCGTGAACAAATGGGTGGACCTGCTTGCCGAGCACGGGCCGGCATTGGTGCAGCTCCGATCCAGGCGAGGTTATCTGGAGCGGCTCCATGATGGGAACGAGATCATGGTCGCGGTGCGGGATGCCTGGAGCAGGCCGGTGGAGGGGCTGCTCGACGACATCGGCCTCCCGGACAAGATGATCGAGTACGCCGTGTTCCTCGCCAACATGATGTTCGACCCGCGGGAAATCCAGGATCTGCTACAGGAGACGGACCTGTCCCGCCCCGAGGTCATCACGCGGCTGACCGAGGCCTACGGCGGCGCGCTGCGTGGATGGGCCCGGGCCGGCTGATCGTCCCGGGCGCAGGCGCCGACCCGACGAACTCGGCGCCGGGCTCCGGCGGTGCGCGGCTGTTCCGTGCGCGGCGCACTTGCTGCTGATCCGGTTACTCAGCGGTGGCGAGCGCGGCCTTTCCCGGCACCTCTTATGTGATAAGATCCTCTCAAGTCAGGGATGTCTCTCGCTATTTCTCGACAGGGGTAGCAGTGGTAAGGCAGCAGGTTGAGCGCGAACCCGGCGCGACGCACGCATCGACTACAAGGGCGTGCCCGCGACCGATGCAGGTCCGCCACAATGACTGACGCCGCTGGCGAGGTCGGGAGCCGTATGGCCGAGGCCGCCCAGGCGTGGCTGGACTCCCTGGACGCGGACCAGCGCACGGTGGCGGTCGGTCCGGCGCCGGGCGCCGACGGTGTGGCCGAGGCCGAGCGCACCCGCTGGTTCTACACGCCCACCGATCACGGCGGGCTCACCTTTCACCAACAGCGTCCTGCCCAGCATCGGCTGGTGATGCGGCTGGTCGCGAGCGGACTGTCCGAGGCCGGGTACACCACCGTCGCCACCGTGCTCGGCCTGGAAAACGTGCTCGACCGCGTCGAGAGCTTCTCGGTGAACTGGGGGCGGGAACGCACCCGCGACCCCGGCATGTACTACCTGCGGGTCTTCGGCGAGCCCGGCGGGCGGCGACCGTGGGGATGGCGGTTCGGCGGCCACCACGTCTCGCTCAACAACCTCGTGGTGGACGGGCGCGTCGCCGCCACCACGCCGTGCTTCCTGGGCGCGGACCCGGCCGTGTCGCCGCTGCTGGGCGGCGCGACGCTGCGCCCGCTGGGGTCGGCCGAGGAGCTGGCCCGCGAGCTGGTTCGCTCACTGCGCCCCGAGCTCGCCGCCCGCGCGGTGCTGCTGGCACGCGCTCCGAACGACATCGTGGCGGGCAACAGCACCCGGATCCACGACCGCGTGGTGAAGCGCCGCGAGCTCTGGCGCCCCGGCCAGCACACCCCGGACCGTGCCGAGGACCCGGCCACCGGCCTCGACGGTACGGACCAGCGGGCGGTGGCCCTGACCCCGATGCCCAAGGGCGTGCCGGGCGCCGAACTCGACGCCGCGCAGCGGGAGCTGCTGCGGGCCCTGCTCGGCACCTACCTCGACCGCGTACCGGCCGGGGTTTCCCCGCTGCCCCGCTACGACGACCCGGCGGCGCTGGACGCCGTGCACCTCGCCTGGGCCGGCTCCACCGCGGCGGGAGAGCCGCACTACTACCGCCTGCAAGGCCCGCGGCTGCTCGTCGAGTGGACCAACATCCACCGCGGCGTCAACCACGC
Organism: Phytohabitans sp. LJ34; assembly: GCF_052068095.1. NCBI lineage: Bacteria > Bacillati > Actinomycetota > Actinomycetes > Micromonosporales > Micromonosporaceae > Phytohabitans > Phytohabitans sp. LJ34. Next base: position 58,739 of record NZ_JBQHDG010000029.1, read on the forward strand.
CCACGCCGTGTGGCGGGACCCGGAGACCGACTTCGGCGGCGACGTCCTCGCCGCCCATCACGCCGCCCACCACCCGCGATGAGAAACGGGACGTGACAGACATGGACGCTCCAGCCCACAAGACGCGTCCCACGCTGCGGGGATCCTTTGGCATGTGCGCGTCGACGCACTGGCTGGCCTCCGCGACGGCCCAGTCCGTGCTGGAGCGGGGCGGAAACGCGTTCGACGCGGCGACGGCCGGCGCCTTCGTGCTGCACGTGGCCGAACCCCATCTCAACGGGCCGGGCGGTGACCTCGTCGCCGTGTTCGCGACCGCGGCGGGATCGTCTCCGCTCGTGCTGGCGGGGCAAGGCCATGCCCCGCGGGGAGCCACGATCGAGCACTTCCGGGCCGAAGGGCTGGACCACGTCCCGGGCGCGGGCGCCCTGGCCGCCGCCGTCCCGGGCGCCGTCGACTCCTGGCTCTGGCTGCTCGCCGAGTTCGGCACCTGGGAGCTCACCGACGTCCTGGCCTACGCGATCGACTATGCGGAGCACGGAGTTCCGGTCGTACCCCAGTTGGCACGCGTCCTGGCCACGGTCGAGGATCTCTTCCGGACGCACTGGCCGACGTCGTACGCGCTGTGGATGCCCGGAGGACAAGTCCCGCAACCGAATGCGACCCTCGGCAACCCCGCCTACGCCCAGACCCTGCGCCGGCTGAGCACCAGCGGCGCCGGCGAGACGAGGACAGCCCGGATCGAATCCGCGCGGCGCGCCTGGCGAACCGGGTTCGTGGCGGCCGCCGTGGCGAAGTTCGCGGCGACGCCGCATCGACATTCCTCGGGCGGGGACCACGCCGGAGTGGTCACCGCCGCCGACTTCGCCGACTTCCTTCCGTCCGTCGAGCCCGCGCTCACCGCGGAGTTCCGGGGGATCACGGTGGCGAAGGCGGGCTTGTGGTCCCAGGGTCCCGTGCTGCTGGAGGCCCTGTCCATGCTCGACCACTTCGACGACGAACAGATCGATCCGTCGACCGCCGGGGGCATACACACCATCACCGAGGCTTTGAAGCTGGCCATGGCCGACCGGGAGGCGTTCTACGGAGACCTGGATCCGGCGGATGCGCAGGCCGTGGTGCGCCGCCTGCTGTCCCCGCGGTACGGCAAGGAGCGTGCCGGCCTGATCGGCCCGGTCGCGTCGACCGCGTTCAGGCCCGGTGACATCGGCGTCACACCGTACACACCACCGCTGGTCACCGATCAGCACGCGGTTCGGGCCGACGGCGTGGGAGAACCCACCGTGCAACAGACCGGGCAGACCCGGGGCGACACCTGCCACATCGACGTCGTGGACCGCTGGGGAAACATCATCTCCGCCACACCGTCGGGAGGGTGGCTCCAGTCCTCCCCCGCCGTGCCGGAACTCGGTTTCGCGCTCGGCACACGGCTCCAGATGACATGGCTGGACCCGGCCGCCCCGTCACGCCTGGCGCCGGGACGGCGGCCCCGCACGACGCTGTCTCCGACCTTGCTGCTGCGCGACGGCCGGCCCGTGGCCGCGCTCGGCACACCGGGGGGTGACCAGCAAGACCAATGGCAACTGATCTACCTGGTGCGCACGCTCGCCCTCGGGCTGGATCCGCAGGAGGCGATCGACGCACCCGCGTTCCACACCACCTCGGTACCGAGTTCGTTCTGGCCGCGGACCTGGACGCCCGGCGGATTGGTGGTCGAGGAACGAGCGGGCGGGGCCGTCGTCGACGAGTTGCGCGAACGTGGCCACGACGTGACCGTCTCCGGACCGTGGAGCCAGGGCCGGCTGTCAGTCGTCACACGTGATCCGGACAGCGGCGTCCTCCAGGCGGCGGCGAACCCGCGCGGTGCACAGGGTTACGCGGCGGGGCGGTGAGCGTGCGACAGCGCGTGACGCCTCTGGGGCTGATGCTCGCCCTTACCTTCGCGACGGGCGTCGTGGACGCTGTCGGGTACCTGCGCCTGGACAACGTGTTCGGGGGCAACATGACCGGCAACGTGGTCATCCTCGGCATGGCGGCCACAGGCAGGACGGGGCTGCCGGTCCTCGGTCCGGTCGTGGCGCTGGTGTCCTTTCTCGTCGGCGCAGCCGTTGCCGGGCGGGTGCTGCGCACCGCCGCGCCGAACTGGAGCCCCCGGTGCACGGTCCTGCTGGGCGGCGTCGGACTGGTTCTGGCCGCCACGGCGCTCAGCATGGCCGTGACCGGGGTGGGAGCCCCTACCGCCCGCGCGTCGATGACGTCGTCGCTCGCCCTGGCCATGGGCGTACAGGCGGCGACGGCCCGCCACCTGGGCGTGAAGGACGTCACGACGGTGGTCGTCACCTCCGTGCTGACCGGCCTCGCGGCCGACTCCCGGCTGGGAGCGGCCCGCGGTCAAGCGGCGTTGCGTCGAGGCGCGGCCGTCACGCTCATCGCCATCGGCGCGGTCACCGGCGCGGCGCTGTGCCAGGTGCACGAAGGTCTCGCGGTAGTAGCGGCAGCGCTCGTCGTGCTGGCGGTGACCGGCCTCGGCCACGCCTCCGCTCGCTCCACCGACCGCGGGGCGGCAGCCACGACCGCATCGGCCATGTCTCCAATCGCGATCAGCCCCTGAGGAAAGGTAGGGACGTCCATGACCGCGCCTCTGGCTCCCCCGCTCCGCATCGGAAGGTCCGCTGTCGGGGCCGTCAGCATCCTGGCTGGCGCCATCGGAACCCTGGAGTCGGTGGTGTCACCGACACTCCCGCTGTTGCAGCGCGAACTGTCGATCAGCCCCGCCCAGGGGGCACTACTGAGCATCGCGATGCTCGTCACCGGTGCTCTTACCGCGCCCATCGCAGGCGTCCTTGGTGACCGTCACGGCGGTAAACGGGTCATGATCTGGCTGATGGTCGTGGTCTCGGCCGGCGGCCTGGTGTCCTCGCTGGCGCCGAACCTGCCGGTGCTGCTGCTCGGGCAGGTCCTGGAAGGCGCGATGGTGGGCGCGATGCCACTCTCGTTCATCCTGATCCGCAAGCTCCTCCCAGCGGAAGAGTCTCCGGTGGCCATCGGCATGGTCAGCGGCTTCTTCGTGGGCGGCGGCATGCTGGGGACGCTGATCGCCGGACCCATCGCGGAAGGGCTGTCCCGGCACTGGATGTTCGCGATACCGACGTTCGCGGTCGTCGTGGCCACCGTGTTCGTCCACAGGCTGTTGCCGGACGATCAGCCGACCCGGTCGGACGCTCGGATCGACTGGCCCGGCGTGGCCCTCCTGAGCGGCATCGTGCTCACGCTCATGTTCGCGCTCGCCACGGCGCCCGACATGCCCTCCCAGCCACTCCTGCTCGTCGTCGCCGTCGTGCTTCTGGCCGCCTTCGTGACCGGATGGATAGCCGTCGAACGCCGTGCGGCCTCGCCGATGTTCGACCTTCGCCTGCTCGCCACGCCCGCGATCTGGCGATCCTATGTGCTCACATACGCCCTTTGCGTAGGTGCCGCGCTGTCGATCTATCTCGTTCCGCAGCTGCTCGCGGTGTCCGGCGACGGGTACGGCTTCGGGGCCAGTTCCACCGACATCGGGCGGTACCTGTTGCCCGCCGCCGCGATGGCGGCGATCAGCGGGCCGCTGGGCGGGCTCGCGGCGCGGCGTTTCGGCTCGACCGCCGTGGTCGCCGCCGGCATCGCCGTCATGACGGCCAGCCTGATCGGCATGGCGTTCGTCCACACCGAGGTCTGGCACCTCATCGTCGGCAAGGCGCTGATCAGCCTCGCCAATGGCGCCTGCATCACGGCGCTGGTCATCAAGACCGCCACCTCCGTCGACCATGGCACCACCGGTACCGCCACGAGCCTGGTCCTGGTGATCCGCGTGCTCGGCTTCGCCACCGGCGCACAGATCGGCGGCGCCGTCCTCACAGCCGGCACCCCCAATGGATCGGACGTCCCGGCCGAATCCGCCTACGTCGCCGCCTTCGTCATCGCGAGCGTCGTCACGGCGCTGTCCCTGGTTGTCACCCGTTCCATGAACAAAGGAGTCAAGCAATGACGGGTACCCGTACCGCGCCGAGGCGCAAGGTCCTCATATCCGGGGCCAGCATCGCGGGACCCACCCTCGCGTTCTGGCTCAACCGCTACGGATACGCGGTCACGGTGGTAGAGAAGGCGGGCACACTTCGCGGCGGCGGTTATCCCATCGACGTGCGCGGCACCGCGCTCGAGGTCGTCCAGCGGATGGGGATCCTCCCGCGGCTGCGAGACGCACACATCGACCTGCGCCGGCTGACCTTCCTCAACAGCGACGGCAGCGAGGTGGTCTCGCTCAAACCGCACGCCGTCACCGGCGGTGTCGAGGGACGGGACCTGGAGGTGCGGCGCGGGGACCTGACCGACGCTCTTTACACGGCGGTCCGTGACGACGTGGAGTTCTTGTTCAACGACTCCATCGACACCCTCGACCAGACCGGCCACGGCGTCGACGTCAGCTTTCGCGGAGGCAGCCGGCGCACGTTCGACATGGTATTCGGCGCCGACGGCGTGCACTCACGTACCCGGGAGTTGTTGTTCGGCCCCGAAGAGCAGTTCCACCGGTACCTCGGCTACTGCTTCGCCGTGTTCACCATGCGCAACACCTTCGGGCTCTCCCACGAGACCGTGATGTGGAACACCCCAGGCAGAGCCGCGGCACTCTACGCCGTGGGGGACAACGACGACGTGCACGCCTTCCTGAACGTCGCCCAGCCGGAACCGCCGTTCCACGCGTTCTCGAACCCGGACGCCCAGCGGAAACTGCTCGCCACGGTCTTCGCCGACGCCGGATGGGAGATCCCAGGCATGCTGGCCGCCATGCACGACGCGGACGACCTGTTCTTCGACGGAGTCAGCCAGATCCACATGCCCCACTGGTCCAGCGGCAGGGTCGCGCTGGTGGGCGACGCCGCGTACGCGCCCTCGTTCCTCACCGGACAGGGCACCAGCCTCGCGCTCGTCGGCGCGTACATGCTCGCCGGTCACCTGGCCGACCGGGACCACGCCACGGGCTTCGCCGCCTACGAAGACAACACCCGTGACTTCGTGACCATGAACCAGGGGCTGGCCGGCAAGGGCGGTGCCACACTCTTCCCGACCACCGCCCAGGAACTGGAGCAGCGCAACAACAGGCTGCGCAAGCTCAGCGCCATGCCCCCCGCGACCGGACGACCGGCCCACTCGGCCCTCACCCTGCCCGAATTCACGGCCAGAACGTACACAGGATCCCGGATGCTCGGCTCGAGCTCCTAGCGGGCGGGCGCCATGGCATCGCCACCGAGTTCGCGGACGTCTCACGACTTGGGCTACGGCCTCACCTGAACGGCGTGCCGCCGTCCGTCGGACACTCGCTCACAGATAGGAAAACAGCATGCTGACCGAAACACATCCGAACGCCCAGTGGCTGTCGGATGTCTACCGTGGCGGTGCCGCGATTGCGTCCGATCCGAACCTCGACGAGGACGAGCGGGAGCGCCGCCAGAAGGAGCACGCGCAGGTGATCATGAGTCGCATGTCGCCGAACATGATCATCCACACCGGCGGCGTGCGGCTCACTGTTACCGCCGGCATGGACTTCCTGACGAAGTACCACAAGCGCCGGGCGATGCTCTCGGACGTGAACGTGCAGCCCCTGGGCTTCGATCAGATCCTCGCCGACGACTACTACGGCATCGTTCACGGCACGTTCCGAACGGCGCGCGGCGACGTCGTGTGGACGCGCGTGGGGATGGGCGCGTGGCGGTTCGAGGACGGCATCGCAGTCGAGCACTGGGAGCTGTCCAACGGGCCGAAGTGGGACGAGTTCTTCCTCGCAGGCGATCCCGATTTCAACGGCTCGGCGCTCGAGTTCTGGACGCGAGGCGTCTAAGAGCGGTTTGAATAACGCGGTCAGGTTGCTTGTGGCGCCGGTGGCCGGCTGCGTGCATGGCCCGGCAGGCGCCGGGGTGGTAGGTGCACCAGCGCCCGCGACAAGGTAGAAACTCATGGCAGGGGTCGTTGGGGTGAGGCGTGGTTTGGTCGCCAGTTCTCGTACCTAACGACCCCGCCTCACGTCAGCGCGACACGCCGTCCACGACCCACGCGAACATCGACCAAGGCGCCCGGGACCACCGCCCCAACGGGTTATTCAAACGGCTCTTACAGCGGCAGCGGTCAGTCCCACCACAGGGTTATCAACCTGGCGCCGGCCGGGATGTGAATCGGGTGGGCTGGGGGTTTGCCCGTCCACCATTCGGTGGTCGGCTCCTCCGGTTGGAGTTCCCGTGCCCAGGCGGCGACTTCGGAGGCGGCGGCGGTGGTGACCACGTAGACGTGGTCGCTGAAGGGCCACTCGTTGTCGTCCATGACCTCGCTGATGCCGACCCAGACGTCGAGAACGTCCGCCCGGTCGCGGATGGTGCGAAGGATCGCGTAGAAGCGTTCCGGGCCGGGATGCTCGGTCAGGTTGCAGCCGATCGATCCGATGTCGTTGTTGCCGTCGAAGAACATCTCCAGGCTGACGACCGGTTCCGGCCCGTCCGCAGAGTCGTATCCGCGTTGGCTGGCAATCTCGGCGAGCAATTCATGGAGCACGGTGTTCTCCCGGGTGGTTGATGACCAGGATCGGTCGCACCTTGATCGTGGGTAGTTGGGGGCGCGCAGTGTCGACTACAGCCGGTCGGTCCATGTTGGGGCGGAGCTTCATCGTTCAAGGTCGGGCGTTGAGCGGTCGCACTCGCCGCGCAGGCATGGCCGGCGAAGTCCAGGATGAAGCGGATGCGTCTTGGCCAACTCCTGCCGCTAACCGAGAGTAGGCGTGAGGTGTACAGCGCGACTGAAGTCGACGGGAGCTCCGTGAAAGCAGACAAGGGTGCTGTCTGCTGGGACGGCCGAAGTCTGGAGAACGACGGTTGGCTTCACTGAACCCCGTCAAGCTCGCGGGGGTCGTTGACGATAGCGGCGGCTGGATGGGAACTATGTTGTCGCGGGCCGGCGCCGTATAGGAGCGTGTCGATGATCCGGCTGGCCAGGACGTCGGGGTCGGTCTCGGCGTCGTCGCCGTGTAGGGACTCGCCGATGAGCGCGTAGTACACCCGTCGGGTCCAGTCGAGATCTGCCTGCGCGTCGAGCACGCCGAGGTCCCGCACGCGACCCAACAGCTCCAGGCAGCGGTGTACCACCTGCTGCTGCATCTGGGCGACGAGTGAACCGGAAGGGGCTGGCTGTCCGAGCGCGAACCCCCAGCTGACCTTGGTCCGCAGGACGTTGACGGTGATCTGATGCAACGCCACCAGCGGGGGCGCTGTCTCCGGCCGGCCGGACTCGACGGCGTCGAGCAGCTGCTGCACGGCCATGGCGGCCATGGCGTCAACAAGCGCCTGCCGATTGGCGAACCGCCGGTGGATCGTCGTGCGAGCCACCCCAGCGGCCTCGGCGACCTGCTCCAACGACGCGGCTGGGTTGGTGCTGAGCACCCGGTCGGCAGCCTCCAGGATCGAGCGCACGCTGCGCTCGGCGTCGGCGCGCAACGGCCTGGTCATCGCACTCTCCTCTACTTCACGTCTGGCTGAACGGTACACGACCGTTGCCTATTTCTATCAATCTGCAACACCTCTGTTGCATATAGCCAAGAAACTGCTACGCTTCAGTCGTACATCTAGTGGATGGAGAAGTTGATGGAAAACCATGAGCAGACCCGCACCGCCCTCGTCACCGGGGCATCGGCAGGACTCGGCGCTGAATTCGCCACCCAACTCGCCGAGCGTGGACACAATCTCGTCCTCGTGGCCCGCTCCGCGGACCGCCTGCAACGACACGCCGAGCACCTACGCGCCACGCATGGCGTACGGGTCGAGGTAATCGTCCAGGACCTCACCGCACCGGACGCCACGACCCGGATCAGCGCGGACCTCGCCGCGGCCGGGCTCACCATTGATGTACTGGTCAACAACGCCGGCTTCGGCACCGCCGGCCGGTTCGAACAGATCCCCGACGGGCGGGACCAGGAGCAACTGATGGTCAACGTCGTGGCCCTCGTCGGCCTTACCCGCGCCCTCGTTCCCGGCATGCTCGCCAGGGGCCGAGGCTCGGTCATCAACGTCGCCTCGACGGCAGGATTCCAACCCTCGCCCTACTTCGCCACCTACAGCGCGGGCAAGACATTCGTGCTCAACTTCAGCCTCGCGCTGCGATCGGAATACCGCGGCCGCGGCGTACGTGTCCTGGCGCTTTGCCCAGGCCCGACCCAGACCTCCTTCTTCGACACAGTCGGCGAACGAGCCGCCCTGGGCGGGAAAATGATGCCCGCGCACACGGTCGTGCACGCCGCCCTCGCCGCCCTCGACCGCGACCGGGCGTACGTCGTACCAGGCCTCGGCAACTCCCTCAACGCGCACCTCACACCCCGACGCCCCCGCCGACTCGTCACCGCGATCGCCAAGCTGGTCACCCGGTCAGTCCTGGACACGCCCGCACCGGCGGAGCCGAAGCAGCCGCAGGCGGCGTAGGCCCTGAACACCTGATATGCGCGTCGACTGCCTCACTGGTCGCTGCACGAAGGTCTACACCTCGACGCCCGGGCCGCCGGCATCGCCGCGATGCGATCGGGGCCGCAGGTCACGTACGCACGGCTCCCCGGGCGCTAGGCGATAAGGCACCCGCCCATCCGCCCTTCACGCGCGCACCGGGTCCGGCAAACCACACAAGACGACACCGATGATCGTCTTGTGGCGGGGGGCGTCCATGCCCGACCGACCACATTGGAGTGTACCGCTATGACCAGCGTTCTGAGTATCCTGACGACCCCGCCCGCACCGATCCAGCTAATTGTCGCGGCGGCGATCCTCATCGGCGAACCGGCGCTGCTCGCCGGCGTGGTCCTTCCCAGTGTCACCGCGGCACTGGTACTGGGATTCCTCGCCTACACCGGGGTGGTCCCGCTGCCCATAGTGTTGGCAACGGCGGCGTCGGCGGTCATCTGCGGTGACGCGATCGGTTACTTCGTCGGACGACGGCGGGCACGACGCGGGCCCGCCACGCGGCAGCCCTCTGCCGGTGGCCACCCGGCAAGCGACAAGCCGCACCAGTACTGGACCCGCGTGTACGGCCGAATCCAGCGGTCCATCGGGACCGTCCACCGCCCCCGCGCCGCGCGGCTGGTCGCCCGTCACGGCGGCCGGACGATCTTCCTGGCCCGCTGGATCATGGGTGCCCGGACTCTCGTACCCCGCCTTGTCGGCGAAGGGCAAACCTCCGTCTGGGGATTCGCGCGATGGAGCGTGCCGGCGGGCCTAGCGTGGTCGACCTCGTACGTGCTGGTCGGCTATCTGGGTGGTGGCTCCCTAGACAACCTCTCCGCGCTCATGTCCCAGGCATCCCTGGCGATCGTCGCTCTGATCCTCACGGTCAGCGGCGCAGCGATCCTGCTCCGGCGCTGGGTACGACGTTCTCCCGCGAAAGCCACAGCCGCGGCGGCCAGCGCCGCCTAGGGCCTTGCCCTCGACCTCGCGAACGACCTCGTCCGGTCCGGCGGCACGACAGGCTCCGTCGGCGTGCCAAACGGCGTGGACCGTGTCGACCTCTACCGGCTGTTCCGCCACAACATCACACGGAGGGCGGGGTTAACCCGCCCTCCGTTACACGGAGCCCTTCCTTCTTTGCGCTGCGGAATATGTCTGGTTCAGAAACTCACGAATCGCCGACACCCTCGGCTTGCTGCTCGCCGTCATCGTCACCGCCGCCAGCCTCAGCGACAACGTCATCGGCACCCACCTGCTCGACCAGGCCAAGGCCACCCATCCCACCCTGTGCTTCTGGCGGGTTTCATTCGTCGCGGTTGTTTAGGGTTGGCTGCTCTTGTTCGCGCCATCGATCAGGAAGAGCAGCTCCAAAAGGCCGTCGGTGTCATTCAGTCGCGAGACTTCGGCCAGGTCCTGCCACGCCGATGGGTGGCCGAGCGGACCTTTGCCTGGATCAACCGCTGCCGGCGCACCGTGCGCGACTACGAAGCCCTGCCCGAACACCACGCCGCCATGGTCCAGTGGGCCATGGTCATCATCATGACCAGACGCCTGGCCCGCTACCGAACCCGGCCCCGCCAACCCTCCCGACGAGCAGCATGACCGGTAATGGCCGGCCGTTGCGGTAGCGCAGCAACGGCCCGTTCCGGTCGCCGTCACCTCTTTCCGCGTGGTGCGCGACCAGGTGCCGCATCAAGGTTGGCGAGACCGGTTGCCAGCGAGACGTGCCACCCTTCTCACGAAGGAAGACCAGGCATTGGTCGGTGTCCAGGTCCCGCGGTCGAAGCGCGAGCGCGCCGCCGCGCCGGCAGGCAGTTTCCGTGTGTAGCCGGATCAGCAGGCTGTCCAGGGCCGGGTCATTACCGGTCGTCGCCGCGACCTCGTTGATCTCCGCCAGGCGCGTGTCGCCGATCGCTCGCCGGGTGCTCGGTAGCCGGCGCGGTTTGGCGACTTTCAATGCCGGGTTGTCGGCGGCGTCCAGATAGCCGTCATCGACTGCCTTCCGGTACAGGCAGCGCAATGCGGCCACCAGGTTCTCGGCGGCCGACCGCCCACCTCTGGAGTTGCTTCGTACCACCACGTTGGCCTGCGCCTGGACGCGGAGCTGCTCGATCTCGGACGGGCGGGGCTCGTCGATCCGCCGATCGCCCCATGCTTGCACCACCCGGTTCCAGTACGAGCCGTACGCGCGCAGCGTCCCCGGCGACACCGCGGCCGCGACAACCGGCACGTACTCGGCAAACGTCGGCGCCACGGGCCGCGGTGGTCGTACCTCGAGCAGGTCGGCCGGGGAGATGCCCATCCTCTCGAGCAGCAGCCGGGCGGCCGCCACGGCGGGCAGCGGAAGCGGGCCGCAGCACCGGGCCAGCGCTAAGACGGCCACCACGAGGGGAGGCCGGGATCACGGGCGGCACCGGCGCGATGGTCATACGGACCACCGCCGTGCCCATACGACCGGCCCCGAACCCGGGCACGAGTACAGAAGCAGGTGTTCAAGTGGCTTTGAACACCAACACGGGAAACTGCGCACCCATGCGGAAAATCGGTGTCCGAGGCCGGATCGATACCGTAACCCCACACGAGCAGCAGCCTGACGTCCACATTGCCATTGGACCGTAGATCGGCGGGTCCGCTCGCGCGAGTAGCGGCTGCAGCAGCATGCCGAGGATCGCTGAGGCGCCGGCCACCGGCAGGTACCAGTTTTTCCGGATCACGACGGAGGGCTGGTTGAGCAGTATGTCGCGGAGCAGGCTGCCGCCGAGCGATACGGCGAGCCCGATGACGATGACGCCGAGTATGTCGATGCGGCGGTGCCTCTCGCCGGCCGCGAACAGGGCGCCTTGGAGGCCGCCGAGCCCGGCGGCGAGGAGCTCTATCCACAGCGTCACCTGAAACGACATGGGGTCACACTCTTAGCCTCTACCTACCACCATAGGGGCGACAAACTACCGCCAGGGATCGGCTGGGTACGCCGACGGCGAACGGTCATGCGCGTAGCGCCGTTTCGGCAGCGCGGACCTCGTGTAGCAGCGGCTGGCCCGCGACGAAGCGACCGACCTCGTCTACTACCAGCCGACCGACGCGGCGCCGCTCGAGTCCGATACTGCCGGCGATGTGTGGGGTTAGCACCACGTTGGGCAGCATATAGAGCGGCGAGCCCGGCTCGGGTGGCTCGGGATAGGTCACGTCGAGGAGCGCGAGTACGTCCTGACGCCGGCGCAGGACCCGGATCAGCGCCGGCTCGTCCAGCACCGCACCGCGTGCGGTGTTGATGATTGTGGCACCCTCGCGCATGGAGGCGAGCAGTTCCTCGGTGATCAGTCCCGAGGTCTGTGGCAGGGACGGCGTGTGCACAGTGATCACGTCGGCGCGATGAAACAGTTCCTCGATTCCCACGAGCTCGACGCCGAGAGCGGCCGCACTCGCGGCGTCTACGTACGGGTCGGCGGCAAGCACATGAACGTCGAGTGTGGACAGCCGTTGGGCCACCAGGCGGCCGATCAGGCCGAGTGACAGTATGCCGACCGTCGAGCCGAACGTTCCGGGCGCCGTCGGCTGGGATGGGAACCGGCCGAGCCGGCGTACCGCGCGTTCGAAGCGGTGGGCGTGCTTAAGTGCCAGCGTCACCTGCGCGAATGTGAACTCGGCGACTGGCACCGCGTTGGCGGCGGCGGCCGACACGATCTGGATGCCGGCGGCCCAGAACTCGTCGGTGACGATCGGCCGCACCGATCCACCGCCGTAGAAGACCGCACGGAGCCTGGCCGCGTGGGATAGCAGAGTGCGGTCAAGGCGGGGGCCGCCCCAACCGGTGACGAGCAGCTCGACGTCGGCCAGTAGCGCCGGTCGCGTGCTGACCTGCTCGACCGTCGCGTCCGGGCCGGCCCAGCGAACCAGGCGGTCCAGGCGGGCGCGTTCGTCCGGTCCGTATACGTCGTCGACCAGGTCGCGCGGCATGACCAGCAGCGCCGACGGACGGTGCGGCGCGTCGGCGAGCACCGGTGACGAGGCTCGGGGTGATGGGGACAACGCACAGCTCCTTCGTGATCGGCCAGGCTGAGTGGGAAAGCCCGGCAGTACCGACGCGAGTCATCGCCCGCGTGCCGGCACCAGGGTCGGTGCGCCGCCGTAGGTGTGGGCGGCGCACCAACCTCGTGCTTTGCGCGGACACAGCCGGCGATCGAGTCGAGCGCGACGGGTCAGCGGCTAACCCATCCGCGGCGGTCGCGCTGCCGGCAACGCCGCTACCCGCCAGCTCCGTCGTTGCGGTCCGGGCGCTTGCCGGTGCCGGGCGTGTTTGGCCGGAGGCGTTCCCGCTGGCAGGACTGAGCGACAGTGATGTTCTCGAAGGTGCTCTGCGTGGATGCGTAAAGCCCGACGCCGCCGCTGCGGACAACGGTGTCGCGAGCCTTCAGGATCTCGACGCCGTTCAACGTCACGGTGATGCGGTCGCCGTGAATCGCCGCACCCAGTCGAACGGGGCCGGTCAAGGGGTTGCTGACGGATACCGTGCCCACCGTGACCGGACCCGACGCGTGGGCCTCGCGGACGATACTCGCGTACTGGGTTCCTTGGCTCGTCTTGCCGAGGTGGATCCGGTACCCGTACGCGTCCGTGGTGTCTCGCAGCGAGATCCCCGCGTTACCGACGGATCCGTTGATCGTGACCGTGGTCTCCGCAATATAGTCGCACGCCTCGGAGAAGCGCGACGGCAGTGTCGAGTCGGCTAGGACGTGCGCCCTGTCACCGGCAGGAGGTGTGAGGTGCAACTGACCCGAGGCGACGGACACCGCCCCTGCTATTGCTCGCCAATTGGCCTGATCGATCCCTTCCCTGATCACGATGTTGTCGAAGGTCGCGGCCCGCCGATGCGTGAAGGCGGCGGCACCACCCGTCGGCAGCTGTGTGTCGTCCGCGGAGATCGACGTGTCGCCGACTTTGGCGGTCAGATGCTTCCCGATCGCGGAAACGATCAGCTTGTGCGGGGTGTTGGCGCCGACGGGCAGGGCGGTCTCCGCGAGAATCGTGGTCGTCGCGTTGTATATCTTCACGAGTTGCAGCGTCGCTCCCGACGAGGAGTTGAATACATTGGCCCGATAGTAGTTTCGGGAATCGTGGTAGCGGAACGCGAGACCGGTACGGGCCGTCGTCTGGCCGCTTGCCCCGGGAGCGATGTCCGCGGCCATAACCACGTCATCCGGTACATCTTGCAGCGCCGCGAGCGACACGATGTCCGCGGTCGAGGTCTGTGCCAACTGCGTGTCCGGACCGGCGCCGGTTAGCGCCCAGGTGCCCTGCACCGGCGTCCAGCCGTCAAAGGATCCGTTGAAGTCGTAGACGGTGCGGTCCAGGCTGGCATCGGCGAACTCGTCATTGAGCACAGGCGTCGGGGACAACGACGCCTGGACCGACACGGTGATGAGGTCGCCCGTGCGGGTGAACGCGGTCGGGGTCCCGTTCACCGTCAACGCCTTGACGTTGGGCGCGTTGATGGAGAGCGTGCCGGTGAACGGGTCCCCCAGCGAGATCCGGGCGGTCGCGCCTCGCAGCTCCACACTGACGTCGGACACCGGCGCGGATGCGGCGATAACGGTGGCACCGTGGTCGACCAGCGACGACCCGCGGGTCAACGCGTACCGGGTAAGCCCGCCGCCCGAAGCACGCTCGAGGTAAGCGGTCTCGGCGTTGGTCGTGGCGGCCCCGAACGCCCTCGACGCGGGATTCGCCTCCCGCGAAAGGTAGAAGCGTCCGGTCGCGTCCGGCAGGCCGATTTCCATCGCGGTCGCCACGGAGTGACCCACCCCGGGCATAGCGATGCGCTTCGCCGTCACCGCGGGCGCCGCGCCGGCCTTGCCGGGAACCACCACCGTGTCCAGTCCCGTCGACCCGGTGGCGCGCCAGTCGTACGACAGGTAGTCGACGTCCGTGAGTACCTGATCGCCAACGCGTACGGCGCCGTCCTCGTGGACAGTGGGGGTGAGCGCGGCGCCGGCCGGGGCTACCGGGACGAGGTGCACGCCGGCAACCGGTGCGGCTCCGGGCACGGTGTCGAAGCCGACCGTGGCGACCTTCGTATTCGGGTTGACCGTGACCGGATCACCAGGGAAGTGCCAGAGCTGCCGGTAATCGTGCGCGGCGGTGTCACCCGTGAGGTCGTCGGAGACGACCCAGTAGCCGGGCTTGATGAAGTAGACGGCGCGATCGTGCACGACCGGCCGGTAGCCCATCGTCGTACCGCGGTAGATGTCGAGGCCCGCGTTCGAGCGCCACAGGGACGTCGTGCGGGGGACGCCGGCGGTCTGCGGGAGTCCGTCGACCTCGATGGTGTTGTGCGCCTCGGTGGTGCGGCGCATCCAGTCGTTCGTCGGAGTCGCGCTGTAGTCCCCCACGCCGGAGTCGACGATCAGCGGACGCCCGTACGCCGCCATCACCAGGCTGAGGTCGTCCGGATGCCGATGCGAGGCGGTGTAGCTGGAATTCTGGTTGTTGATCAGCATGTACCGCGCGTCGGCGTCCCACCCGGAACGCTGTACCGCGAAGCTGATCGGATACACCGTGGACGGCAGCGTCGGGGCGGTCCCCTCCGTTCGACCCGAGGCGACCCAGGTGAAATCGGGCCAGGAGTTGCGTGCGCCGGTTCTGCCGATGGCGGCCGTACCGGCATCGGCGTTCGGCGAGTCGCCCACCATCGCGACCTCAAGATTCGGTTGACGGGTCGCGAACAGCGCATCCGCGATCCAGTCCGCCGTCTGGGCGATCGAATCAGGAAGGGTCCGCCCGTTGGCATCCGCTAATCTGATGACGGTGTTGAGCAGATCCGCCACGTATGCCTGATAGTTGAACGCCGGCTCGCGGTACACACCGTCGCCTTTCACGTGCGCGCGCAGGAACCGCTCGAGCGAGCGCACCGCGAACCACTCCCAGCCGGGCGATGCCGAGAACTCGGGCAGAAACACGGCTGCCGCGTAGACCGCGCGGGCCATGGAGACGTACCAGTTGTTCCCGACATGTATCTGCATCACGCCAGTGAGGAACTTCGTCGTGGCGTGCACGCCGGACAGGTACGCCACGAGATCACTCGCGTCGATGCCCGGGGCGGTCCGGAACTCTGAAAACGCACTGACCAGCTGTGAAAGCCGCTTGGCGGCCGACAGGTTGCGGCCCTGCGGCCAGCTCTGATTGTCGGCGAAGAAGTCGAGCGAGATGTCCATCCACGCCGCCGCGTACGCCGCACGCTTTACCGGGTCACTCTCGAACGCGTAAGCGCTGACCAGTCTGGGCATGAACGCGAGGTCACTCATCAAAACCTGCGCGCCGCCCGGGGTGGTCTGCGTCCCACCCCAGGCGTCCTGCCAGTTGACGTCGATCCGCTGCTGGGCGTCGTTGTAGAAGTCGCGGGTCTCGGCGCCGAACCGGAAGATCCCCGCCGCGAGCTCATCGGCGCTCGCGTCACCGCCGCCCGCGTCCGCGCTCTGCGGCAGGTAATGAACGTCGGTACGGCCCGCGTAGAACACTTTGAGCTCGCCCGCGGCGCCCGCTTCATCACCGGCGGCGAGCTCTGCCGCCACCGCGGCGAGTTCTGGACGCGTCAGGTCGAGCAGTTCGCCGAGATCCGACATGTCGGCCGCGGCGGCCCTGCCCGGCGACAGGACCGTTGCCACCAGAGCCAGCACGAGCGTCGCAGCGGCCCTCGCACGGGCCTGGCGATGCGTGTACCAGGGAAAATAGCTTCGTCTCACTATGGTCTTCTCCCTTACCCGTGAGAGTGTTAGCTGAAGTCCTTCGCACGCGCCCGGGAGCGCCGAAAGCAGTCCGCGGAGTTCGCGGCCCGGCTGGTGCTGCTCGACCCGGGTGGGTGCACTTTCACGGCTCGGGCCGGAGCCGAACGGGTACGCCGGACCGGCCGCCGTGTCCGGCTCGTCAGCGACCCGCCTGCTCCTCGTACTCCGCCTTGATTTTGTTGCCCACCCGGTCCATGAACTGCTTGATGGCCGGCTGCCACGCCGATACGGGTTTGTTGCCGAGCTGGATCTCCAGCAGGACCGAGTCCAGTGCCTGCTGCTCGCTGGCCGCCTTGCTGGCGGCGGTCTCCGAGTACAGCCCGAGGGTCGGGTCCGGGACGGCGAGCGGGACGCCGGCGACCTGGTGGTCGTACTGGTCCTGCACGGCCTGGCGGTTACCGGGCTCGTAGATGACGGGCGATGCCTCGGCGAGGTACCGCACGGGCAGGAATGCCTGGCTGCGGCCGGCCTCGGTGAGGGTCGGGTCGGAGCCGTTGCGGTTGAACGTCTGGCCCTCGACGCCGTACCGCAGGGCCATGTACTCGCTGCTGCCGAAGGGTGAGCACAACCAGTCGAGGACCTTGAGGATCTGCTTGATCCGGTCGGCGTCGTCGGTCTTGGCGATGGCGGTGAAGCTGGACAGCGTCGGACCGGGCGTGCGTACCCGCGTCCCCGTGCCATCCCGGGTGGGCGAGAGCATGCCGGTCAGACGGAAGCCGGTCACGTCTTTGGCCTGGCCGTAGAACTTGCCCCACCCGGCGTACCCGCCGACGGTGAACGAGGTCGTGCCGGCCAGCATCCACGCGTTGCGCTTGGTGTTGGGCGCGCCCGCCTGGTCGGGATGTACCACCCCGGACTTCACCAGTTCGACGGCGTCCTGGAGGGCCTGGCCGAACTGCGGTGTCGTCCCGGTGTGGGTGAAGACGCCGTCCTTGGCCTGCCAGGCGCCGGCGCCGCCGGGCCAGTTTCCGGTGATCCCGTTCATCTCCAGGATCGTGTTGAACGGGATCTGCCCGAACGCCCAGCGGCCGGCCCGCTCGTCGGTCAACGCGGCCGCCATCTGCTTGAACTCGTCCCACGACGTGGGTTGGAGGCTGAGTCCGGCCTTGGCCAGCAGGTCGGCCCTGGCGTACAGCACGGTGCCGATCCGCGCCCGCGGCACCGGGATGCCCCAGATCCGTTGGTCGTAGACGGTGCTGCGCCACGCGTCGGTGGGCAGGCCGGCGAGGTTCGGGTAGGCAAGGACCGCGTCCCCGGACAGGTACTCGGTCAGGTCGGTGAATGTCGCCTTCAGCATGGCCGGCATCTGCTCGACGACGCCCTGGATGGCGACCATGTCCGGCAGGTCGCCACCGGCGATGGTGGTGGCGACCTTGCTCTTGTAGTCCGCCGACGCGACGTACGTGATCTTCAGCTCGGTGCCGAGTTTGTCGTTGAGGTTCTGCCAGTAGGGGTTCGAGCCGAGCGCGGGGGCGATCGGGTCGTACGTGTACGTCAGCGCCGTGACGGCCTCGCCCTGCACCGGCTGCGACGCCGCGCTGGAGGCGGTCGGGTATGTGAAGTATCCCGGCGACACCCCGGCCGGCTCGGCGGCCAGGTCGGGCGTTGCCGCGGTGACGGGCTTGTAGGTGGGCAGCTTGACCGGCCCGGTCGAGCCGTTCGACGAGCTCGACCCGCCGTCGCCGCATGCCCCGAGCAGCGGGCCAAGCCCCGCTGCCGCGCCGAGTGCCAGGACGCGACGACGGCTGAGGGTAGGTGCCATGACGTCTCCTTCCACATTGTGTGGACGACCGATCAGCCCTTGACGGCGCCGACCATGAGTCCCTTGGCGAAGTGCTTTTGGATGAAGGGATAGATGAGCAGGATGGGCAGGATGGAGATGACAAGAATCGCCATCTGGACGGAGATTTGCGGTGGCAGGTTCTCCAGGTTGGAGCTGAGCTGGTCGGACCCGATCGGGGTGTTGTTGACGACGTAGGTGCGCAGCACCAGTTGCAGCGGCCACTTTTCCGGCGACTGCAGGTACAACATCGCGGAGAAGAACGCGTTCCAGTACGCCACCGCGTAGAACAGTCCGATCACGGAGACGACCGCCTTCGACAGCGGCAGCACGATCCGCAGCAGGATGCGCACCTCCCCGGCACCGTCCATAAAGGCGCTTTCCAGCAGCTCGCCGGGGATTTCCAGGAAGAATGCGCGCATGACGATGACGTTGAACGCGTTCACCAGCACCGGCAGGATCAGTGCCAGGTAGTTGTCCAGCAGGCCGAGCTGCTTGACCGTCAGGTACATCGGGATGATGCCCGGGTTGAACAGCAAGGTGAACACCGTCATCAGCAGGATCGGCTTGTGCAGCAACGAACCTGGCCTCGACAGCGCGTACGCCAGAGCGATCGTGGCGACGAGGCTGAGTGCCGTGCCGACCGCGGTGATGCCGGCGCTCACCATCAGCGCACGGGTGACGATTCCGCCGGACAGGACGGCCCGGTAGGCGTCCAGCGTCGGTTCGCGCGTCCACAGCACGAAGCCGCCCGCCCTGCTGATCTCCTCCGGGGACGCGATGCTGGTCATCAGCACGGCCCAGAACGGAACCACCACCGCCAGGCAGCCCACGCCGAGCACGAGTCCCCGCGCACCGATCCCCAGCTTGCTGGGCTCACCCATCCAGGCCGGGCGCTGGCCACGGCCCGAGCGTGGCCGCCGCGGTCCCGCGCCACCGGCGGGGCGCGCCACGGACACCGCAGCCGACACAGGTCCGCCCGTCACTTGGCGTACACCCCCTGCTCGCCCAGCGCGTGGGCCGCCCGGTTCGCGCCGAGCACGAGCGCGACACCGACAATGCCTTTGATCAGCCCCACCGCGGCCGCGGTGCCCCAGTCCCCGCCGACGATCCCGTGGTTGTAGACGTATGTGTCGAGCACCTCGCTGGCACCGGCGCCGACCTGGGCCTGCTGTAGGATGATCTGCTCGAACCCGACGGACAGCGAGTCACCGAGCCGCAGGATCAGCAGCAGGACGACCACTGGGCGGATGGACGGCAGGGTCACGTGCCACAGGCGGCGCACCGCCGAGGCGCCGTCCACCACCGCAGCCTCCATCTGTGTCGGATCCACTCTGGACAGTGCGGCGAGGAAGATGATCGTCGACCAGCCGGTGTCCTTCCAGATCACCTGTGATGTGATCATGAGCTTGAACAACTCGGGCACGCCGACGATGTGGAATGTGGACAGGTCGGCCGAGCGCAGCCAGCCGTTGAGCATCCCGCCGTTGCCGAACATCTGCTGGAACAGGGCGACCACGATCACCCACGACAGGAAGTGCGGCATGTAGAGGATCGACTGGGTCAGGCGTTTGAGTCGCTCGCTGATCGTCGCGTTCAGGATCAACGCGAGGCAGATCGGCAGCGGGAACACGAAGACGACCTGGATCAGCGTGATGATCAGCGTGTTGACGAGCGCGTTGAGGAACACCGGGTCGCCGGTAAGCACGGGCTCGAAGTTGTCCAGCCCGACGTAGGGGCTGTGCCAGATTCCCAGGAACGGCTGGAAGTCCTGGAACGCGATGATGTTCCCGCCAAGCGGCAGATAGTGAAACAGCAGCAGCGCCGTGACCCCGGGAAGCGCGAGCAGCAGCAGGACCCGGTCGCGCCGCCAGCGGTTGCGCAGGCTATGCATCGCCGTTCCCCACCGGTGCAGGCAAGCCGATGGGTTGGCCCCCCACGCAGGCCCGCACCGCCGCCCGCAGCCAGTCGTCGGCGTTCGCCGCGACCCTCCTGCTCCGGGCGACCGCAGGCGCCGGGTCGGTTGCGATGTCGGTGACCGCCGCGACCACCATTGCCGCAGCGCGATGGTCGAGCTCGATCACCAGGTCCGGAGCGCCGAGGTCGGCGAACATCTGGGACTTGGTCGTCTCGGTCGGCTGTCGAAGGTAGATGGTCGGGATCGCGTGCCGTGCGGCCAGGATCGGCGAATGACACTCCATGCTGACCACCAGCGACGAGGCGGCGTAGACACCGGTCGCCTCCTCCAGCGGCCAGTAGCGGTCCAGGAGCCGGACCTGCCCGAGTGTCTGTGGACTGACCAGGCTGGGAAGGTGCTCGTGCGCCAGCTCGACGGCGTAGCTCATCTCGGGCACCACGATTGCCGGCAGGCCGCTGACACGTACCCAGGTCTCGATCGCCGCCGCCAGCACCGCCAGGTCGTGCGTCACGGTCGCCCGGTTGACCGCGTCGCGGCGCATCTGCTCGCGGGTCGGGTCCGTGCCGTAGATCTTCGCGTAGGGGCTGTAACGCAGCCGCGGGACGAAGCAGGCGAACCGACCGGGCTCCAGGCCGAGACCCTCCAGCAGGCGGGCGGCCGCGACGGCGTCAGTATGGTCGAACGCGAACGTGCCATCCGGCCCGAAGGCGAGGTCGGGCCGGGTTACCTTCTGGCTGCGCAAGGTCGCGAGGGTCAACGTTTCGCGGCAGTAGACGAAGTCGGCGCCGTCGAGGCGGTCCTTGACGTCGTCGTCGAGATAGGACGGCGGGAGCAGATCGACCATCCGGGCCAGCTCCGGCAACGTCGCCACGGTCGGTGGGCACAGCGGATCCACGGTGACCCCGAAGTACCCGTACGGGCGGCCCACGTGCCGGCGCCACCAGTCGATCTCGGTGCTCTGGAAGGCGTCGGCACCCGATCCGTGCATCAGGACGTCCGCGCCGTCGATGGCGGCGGCCAACTCCGGGGTGCTCGGCCCGTCGCCGTCGAGAGTGCCGTCGACGACGCGCAGATCGGGCAACGCGTGTCGCAGCATGGATCGCTCGCGCTCCTCCAGCCGCACCGGCCAGAGGATGACCTCGACCTCGGGGGCGAACCGCTGGAACGCCCGCACGACACCAGGGGAGTGAGCCACGTCGCCGATGTTCACCGTCGCCCAGGACGACCGCAGGAGGACGGTGTGACGGGTCGATGTCATGCATGCTCCTTCGGTGACGTATCGTTAATTCAACGTAGGCCGTGGTGAGACGTTACGTCAAGATCCGAGGAGGTTCGCAACGTGGCAACGCAACGTGACGTCGCCCGAGCTGCTGGGGTGTCGCTCGCGGTGGTGTCGGCGGTGGTCAACGGCACGAGCCACACCCGGATGAGGGAATCCACCCGCACCCGGGTGCTGCGGGCGATGCAGCAACTCGGCTACCAGCCGAACCAGGCGGCGCGCTCGCTTCGACTCAACCAAACCGGCATGATCGCGATGATCCTCAACAAGCTTGACAATCCGGTCTTCGGACCGCTGCGGCATGGGGTCTACGAGGCGGCGGCGGAGCACGGCGCGACGGTCCTGCTGGGCGATGCCGAGACGATGCGCTCCGGCAGCCAGCTCCTGACCCGACTACTGAGCCAGGGCACGGTCGACGGCATCCTGATCCGCGGCGAAGGGCTGCTGGACGACGACGTTATGGCCGAACTCCGCTCCCACCCCAAGCCGATCCTCGTCCTGGAACACAATCAGGAACATCCCTGGATCGACATCGACGATCGCCGCGCAGGCGAGATCGCGACCCGGTTCCTGGTCAACCTCCGCCACCGCCACATCGTCTTCATCGGGGGATCGGGATACATCTCCCAGCAGCGCTACCTGGGCTACCAGCAGGCGATGGACTCCGCTGGGCTGGCACCGGCCCCACACCTGGCCACCGGGTTCGGCGAGCAGGCCGGCGCCGACGGGCTCCGGCAGGCCATGCAGGCGGCAACCGCACCGACAGCCATCGTCGTCAACAACATCATGAGCGCGGTCGGGGTCCTAGCCGCCGCACACGACCTCGGCATCGCCATCCCCGACCAACTGTCGGTGATCGGCATCCACGACGTCGACCTGATGCAACACCTACGCCCGGCCGTGACCGCGGTTCGGATGCCCATGTACCAACTCGGCTGGGCCGGCGTCGAGGCGCTGTACGACCTGATCGCAGGACGGCCGGGCACGGGCGGTCTCATCACCGACCCCGAGCCCGAACTGGTAGTCCGAGACTCAGCGACCGCCCTGAACCCGCCGGGCACGTGAACCTCGCTGCCGTTGGTGCGCATGACATCGCGGCGGCGGTCCTGCTGGTCGGTAGGCTGTGACCTGGTGCACCGGGGAGCCTGGTCGGCATGTCCACCGCTCGTCGCAGTCACCTCGGTTCATTACCCCGGTTACCCCGGCCTGCTGCTACGACAGCGCCTCGCCAGCCAGGCGCCCAGGCCGAGCGTGTGCTTGGGGGCGATGTCCACCGTGGTCGGGTCGACGCCTCGCCCGCGCCGCCCGGACGGCAGCATCGTCACCGTGCACAACCGGTCGATGAACAGGCGTTAGTCGGCCAGCTCCAACCCGTCCCATGCGGCTACCGGGTCCGGCGCGTTGATCACCGCGGCCAACGGTCGGTGGTCACCGAGGCGTTCAACAACTCGTCGATCTCGGCGATGCGGGCGTTGCCGCGCTCGGTTGCGGAGATCACCTGGACGCGGGTCTTCAGCCCGAGCACTTCGTCTTCGGCTATCAGGTCCAGCCGGGTGCGGATCGCCTTGCGTTCGGCGCGCAACGCCTCCGCGTCCACATCCGGACCAGGCGCGGCCAACAAACTCATACGCCCTCGGATGGGTCAGCGCGTACAGCACATGCCCGAACACCAGCCGGTCCACGTTGGCCACGTTGCGAAGATGGAAGCGGAGCTATCGGCTCGGGCAGCACGGGTAGGCGTTCGCGTCGTCCCCGCCCGGCCGTGGTCAGACGGCCTCGATCGAGTAGACGCAACACTCCGCAATTGACTTCACATGAGTCGAAGGAATCACCGACGCGTCCGTGTAACCGGAAGGCGTGGTGCGGCTCATTCGTTCCCGCTGGATCAGCTCGCGCTATATCACCAGGGTGTCGAACCGGCCTTCCCGGCGGCGGACGTGCCCACGCCATCCGGCCATGAGTGCGATGAAAGTCCAGCCGCTGCCACCGAGAACCAGCGACCTCAGCATGGCGGTGGGGTCGACCCGATCGGCCTCCTTGAGCGCGATCACACCGTCCGGATCGGTGAGAACGGTCAGGGTGTCGCCGACCTGGTAGCCGGGGGCGCTGCCCCGAAAGATCAGCGGCTCGCCGAGCGGCCCATCCTCACCCTCAAGCGTAAATGTGTGCTGCTTACCGGCGACCTCAGCGTCGACGACGGTTACCTCCTGACGGACGCCGCGATTCTCCAGCGCCAGGTCGGGGGCGAGTTCCACCGACCCCACGAGCACGAACAGGCCGGGAATGAACGAGAGCAAAGACAGCCACATCGCCCGGTGCAGCAAACGTACGACGATCAGAAAGACCAGGCAGAAGACGACTCCGGTCACGATCGAAATGACCTTCGACCCTACCGCGGCGTACGCGATGGCGGTATTCAGCCCGATGAAAGCCAGGCCAAGCAGCACCACCAGCGCCGTCCTTGTAGCCGACTTGCCCGCCGGCCAGGCTCCCGCCCAGCGGGTGGAACCGGCCGGCGGCGCCGCGGCTGGACCCAATCCGTACGAATCGAACCCGACCGGAGGCGTTTGGGTGAATCGCTGGTCGGCCGCTCGTCCTGCGGCGGGCCGGATCCGGCCTGGTGGGGCGGGTTCGGGACGCATGGCCAAGATCGTAACAATGGCTGACACCCAATCCGAACGTGCGGTGGAGGGCCGGATCGGCGATCGCCTCGGCCGGGACACCGCCGCCTACACCCAACTCCACAATCAGCTCCTACGACCAATAAAGTGCCAACCCACCGATCCGGTCGGCTATCGAGGCGCAGCGGAGCCGACCGACAGCGGAAGCGGCAGCGCCAGGTAGCGACCGTGTGACCTGGCGATGTACTCGCTGATCATCATCCGCGGGGACCGGGTGGTAAGTCTCCACCACGGCTGGTACAACTGCGGCGTGAACGACCAGGTCGCATATCCCCCTCGGCCAGGCACGCCGCCGATGCCCTCCTCCCCGACCACGCGTAGCCGGGCCTACCACGTGTGGGCCCAGGTGCTGCTGTGGGCACCGGTCGCCTTCACCGTGATCGGCGTCGCGCTCGGCGTGGGGCTCCTCGCGGTCGCCGATGCCGACCCGACGCACGGCTCGGCTGCGTACGGCTATCTCGGCCTCGTGGCTTGGGGCGTCCTCTTGGTGCTCTCACCCGTCCTGCTCGGGTCTTTCATCGCCGGGCTGGTCATGGTGACCCGGGCGCGGCACTGACGGGTTTGGCCACGCGCCGTAGGCCGGGGCGGGGGCCCGTCCCCCTAGAGCGGTTGCCATCCCGCCCCGGCCGCCACCCGACGAGGCATATGGCGCTATTTCCGCTGCTGATCCGTACGCCAGACACGAAGGCATTCGCTGGTCGATCGATGGGCACCGGGGCACCTATCACATGCCGCTCAAGCACAGCAAGCGCAACGACGAGGCCCAATCAACGCCGCTCCAGAGGGACCAGATCAGTCACCTCGACGCGGCCGGCATCATCAAATGAGCGGCCCCCAGGGGCAGGCGCACGCCGCCCGACTCGAGGCGCTGCTCACCTCCGACAGGCTGATCTCGAACGGCGGAGAGCTGACACCGGCACAGCTTGCGGCCGGTGCCCGTGCGGCGGGTCTCGGCGGTGCCCGAGATCGTGTTGCTGGTCGTCGGGCTGGCCGGCGCATGGGTCGTGCCGTACGCGCCGTTCTGGGTGGCGGCGACCCTCGGGCTGTTGACGATCGTGGCGGCGCGCCGACAGCAGCGACACTCCCCTGAACGGCAACGCGTCGGCGCGACGGAGAAGGTCAGAATCTGAGACGGGTGCGGCCCACCCGCTTCGTCACCGAGCTGGACCCGGCGGGCCAACACGTCAGGGCTGGCAACGGCCTGCCCCCACCTCATTGCTTGAGCAGGGTAGCGATCTCTACCGTACAGATCGCCGCGGCGGATCAGCGGATGCCTTCGGCGTGGTGCCGCCGGGTGGCGGCGGGGTGGAGGCTGGTCCTGACCAGCGAACCGGCCGGTGTCAGTCCAAGTGCCACCGAGCGCGCCCACCTGGCCGGCTGTTGTCGGCCGTCATTGTCGAACGGATCTGGAAGCGAGCGCGTAGCGCTCGGTCAGGTAGCCGGGAGTGTCCAGGACGGCTTCCAGCCCGAGTACCGGCGTGATCCGGGACGCGTGTCGCGGTCCCAGGCCTTCGACTCGAGGAAAGTTTCGGTTACCCGCCGCCCTTGTTTTGACCCATTCTCCGCCGAGGCCGCGCCGGAAGGTCTCGCCCAGATACCACGCCGCCCCGTCCCTGAGCCGCCGGTGCTCCGGCGCGTTCAGCTCTTCGCTGGACGCCACCGACCGGCGCAACGCCTCCTCGACCGCGGGAAGACTCGCGGGCTCGAAGTCCCATACCCTACCGGCGCCGTACTCAGCCACCCACCGCGGAAACCCCGCCTCCTGCTCCGCCAGCCACTCCCGCAGGGCGGCCGTCTCCTGCTCCGGCGGGTCCGCCATCGTCCGCTGCTTCACCGGCCGCCACGAAGGATCCCCCGCCCGAAACTGCTCGACAGCACCCGCCCACCGGTCGTACACCCCGACCAGCCGATCACCGGACCTCGTCGTCAGGGCGTCGAGCAACAGATCCAGCGGCGCCACCGGCACCAACCCCAGGACGGGATCCGCACACGCGACCGGCCCGTCACCCTCATGCTGCGGCGGCGACCCACGGTCTCTCCAAGCCCACTGCCCACCGGCCACCCGCATAAGGGTCTCACCCACGTACGCCTCGAAACCGTGGAAAGTCTCCCGCAGGATGAACCGCTGCCCAGCCTCCGTCACGGCCAAGCGATCCAGGACCACCCGCTCCAACGCCGCCAAGGACTCACGCGAGTAGTCGAGCCGCACACCGCTGTCCTTCAGGTCAATGTCGCTCAGACCGAGTAGCACGAAGTAGATGCTCTTATGCCACTGCGCGAGTGGATCCGACACCGCTGCTCCCGCCACTTCCCGAACGGACGAACCTAGGTGGACGCACAGAGGCTAGCGCCACGGACCGCCGGTGCCCAACCTGCGCAAATGGCTGACTGGCTCAGCACCGGTGCCCCGGCACGGATCGGGCCTCCGGTTAGCCCGGTCTCAAGGTCGGTCGTGAGCCCGGCGCCTTTCCACGATGGCAGGTCGGACCACTCAAACTCAGAACAAACCGATACCCAACGGGAGCCGCGCCTCGGCGGCACTACATCGGCACCGCTGCCAAAGGCCGCTACAAGACCTACCGCTACTACACCTGCTGGAGCCGCGCCCGCTACGGCACCAAAGCCGGCTGCGACGTCCACCGCCTCAACGCCGACGAACTCGAACAAGCCATCGCCACCGCCCTGCTCGACTTCTACACCACCCGCGACGACCTCATCACCCAAGCCGTCGCAACCTTCCAAGAACGCCACACCGCCGCCACCAGCGACCTACGCAACCAACTCGCCGCCGTCGAACGCGAACTTCAAAACACCGCCACAGCGACCGACCGCTATCTGATCGCCTTCGAACGCGGCACCCTCAACGACGATGACGCCCAGATCCGCGACCGGCTCACCCGCCTCAAAGACCAAACCCGGCACCTACGCGGCCGCAAGGCCGACCTCCAACTCCAAATCGACCAACCACCGCAAGCACTCAGCCCAAACGACCTCGCCGCACTCAGCAACGAAATCCGACAGATCCTCACAAGCGACGAACCCCGCATCCGCAAGGGCGTGGACACGACCGCGTAGCACCGCGCGGCGGGCTGACCACGAAGCTGCACCTGGGCTGCGAGCAGGGCCAAAAGCCACTGTCGATCGTGCTGACCGCCGGGCAACGCGGGGACAACCCACGGTTCATCGCGGTGCTTGAGGGGATCCGGGTACCCCCCGGCTGGGCGACGGCCGACCCCGGACCCGCCCGGACCGGGCCCTGGCGGACAAGGCGTACACCAGCAAAGGCACCCGCCGCTACCTGCGCCGACGCGGAATCAAAGCGACCATCCCATCCAAGACCGACCAGGACGCCAACCGGCGCAAGCTCGGGTCCAAGGGCGGCCGGCCACCGACCTTCGACCCCGAGACCTACAAGCGCCACGCCGTGGAATGCGGCATCAACCGACTCAAACGCAACCGAGCCGTGGCCACCAGATACGACAAACTAGCGGTTCGCTACGAAGCCACCGTGCACATCGCCGCGATCAACGAATGGCTCTGAACCGACTTTGGTACAGGCCCTAGGCGCGATCCGATGGTGAGCGAGACAGCTTGAGCGTCGACACACCTTCGGGACCGTAAGAACCACCCTCAGAAGCTACCTGAGCAGGCGTTTCCGTCGTACGTCTGCGTTTGGATACGCATATGCAGCGTCGCGAGCCGGTTGCCCGTGGTGAGTTCGGCGACGTAGGTTGCGATGCTTCGACGCGGCTCCTCGGTGAGGTTCGCGGCGGCGATCCGCAGCGCCAACGGAAGGTAGGCGCATGCCCGGGCCAACTCGTCCACGGCCGGCTCCTCCGCCCGGACCCGTTCGGTGCCGATGGCCCGGCCGAGCAGGGTGCGCGCCTCCTCGGCGGTCAACACGTCGAGCGCGAAGCGCTGCGCGCCCTCCCGCGCGATCAACCCGCTGAGCCGGGTGCGGGCGGTGACCAGGACGAGGCAGCCGGCGCTTCCGGGCAACAGCGGCCGTATCTGGTCCACTGAGGCGGCGTTGTCCAGCACCACCAGCACCCGCTGGCCGGCCAACCGCGACCGGTACAGGGCGGCCGCTTCGGTGACCTCGACCGGCACCGCCGTGGACGGCATGCCCAGGGCGCGCAGGAACTGGCCCAGCGCCTCGACCGGCCGCATCGGTGGCCCCTGCGCGTACCCGCGCAGATCGACGTAGAGGTGCCCGTCCGGGAACCGGTCGGCGACGCGGTGCGCCCAATGGACGGCCAGCGACGTCTTGCCTACCCCGGCCGACCCCGCGACGATCCCGACAGCGACAGCCGAGGCGCCGTCGCCAGCCGACTCCAGCAAGGCGTCCAGCGCCGCGATCTCCCGGTTGCGACCGGTGAACCCCTTCACATCAGTGGGCAATGACGGGGAACCACCACCACACCCGGCGGCGTAGACACTGCAACCGGAACCGGACCCGGCAATGCCTCCCGACGCAGGACGCAGGACGCCGCCCGGTCGTCGTCACCACCAAGAATCGCCTCATGCAGACGCTGGAGTTCGATGCCGGGCTCGACGCCGAGTTGCTCCACGAGCAACGCCCGGGTGTGCCGGAAGGTAGCCAACGCCGCCTCCTGCCGACCGGCGCGATACTGCGCGAGCATCAGGAATCCCCACAGCCGTTCCCGGTACGGGTGGGCGTGCGTCAGCGTGGTCAGTTGGCCCAGCAGCTCACCTTGGCGGCCGGCGGCCAGGTCGAACTCGATCCTGGTCTCCAGCGCCTGCGCCCGCTCCCCTTCCAACCGCTGCGCCGAGGCCGCCAGAGCCGGCGTGTGCAAGCCGTCGAGAGCCGGCCCCCGCCAGAGCCCCAGCGCGCTGCTCAGCGCCGCTGCCGCCGCGGACTGGCGGCCCTGTGCGATCAACGCGTCGGCGTCGGCGATAAGGCGACCGAACCGTTGCGCGTCCACCTGCCCGTCTCCGGCGTGGATCACATATCCGGAACCCTGCCTCGTGATAGCACCCGCACCGTCGTCGTCCGGCCGCAGCAGCCGGCGCAACGTCGACACCCGGTTCTGCACCTGAGTCCGGGCCGTGGCGGGCGGATTGTCGCCCCATGCCGCAGCCACCAGACGGTCGACCGACACAACGAGATTCGGTTCCATTAGCAGCGCCGCGGCGATGCATTGGCCTCGCGGGCCACCCAATGCAACGGCACCGTCACGGCTGAACACCTCCACCGGGCCGAGCAACCGGAACCCCGCTCCTGACATCACGCACCCCCGTCGCGTCTTTCGGTGTCGGCGCGGCGCGGCCGAACCAAGCTCAGCCAACCGCGGACGCCGCGACCATTGGTCGGCGATTTGCAGCCTGCCGACGCCCGCACGAGCGCCCGCAGCCTCGCGAGGAACTCGGCTTGCTCGGCGTCGTCGGCGCCGCGGGTGAAAAGCTCCTCGAACTGGTCGACCACCACCGCCAAAGCCACCTCGTGCGGGGTCCTCGCGGCGATCTCACCCATCCGCCAGGCCAGCTCGGACGCGGGTCGCCGGCCCGCCGTCATCAGCACCGGCTGCCACGCCGGCCGCGCCGAGGCGGCGCCCAGGCGCGGGATCAGACCGGGCCCGCAGCAGCGACGACTTGCCGGTGCCGCTGGCGCCGGACACGACCACGACGCGGCACATCCCCAGCGTGGCGGCGCTGGGGCTGCCGCGGTGGAGCGACGCCGTCGTCGCCGAGGACCCTTACGCCAAGGATCTGGACCGCCGCCGGCAGCCGGGCCGAGTGGCGGGCGATGGACGAGGCAGCCTCCTCGCGCCACCTCGCCGAGGCACTCGACGACCTCGTCGCGGACGGGACGATCGCCGCGCAGCCGATGGCACCACTCGCCCACCTGCTGTCCGGCGCGATGAACGAGGCCGCGCTGTGGCTGGCCACCACCAAGCGCTCGAACGCCTTGGAGCAGACCTGTCGGCACTCGCCCGCATACTGGCCGGCCCCCGCACCCACCGACCGGAAGCGCGTGGCTACATCGAAGCGGACGCTGACCACGAAGCGCGCGCATAGTGGCCAGTGTCGTTAGTTCGTCGAGGGTTGGGGCGCCGGCGCCTACGACGCCCGACCGGCTCGGCGATCCAGGGGCTCGACCGACGGATCTCCGCCGCCGCCGCGGTCGTAGCGGTCGCCGGGGCGCCGCTTGCGTCGGTGACCCTGCCCCCGGCCCAAAGGCGGCTAGCGTGGAGGCAGCGGCCGAGCCGGTCGCTTGGCCACAGGTAGTCCATATCGGACGGTGGCCCCGGTCCCGCCGGAGGGGTCGGGACAGCCACGTGTGCCCCGGCCAGACGGACCGGAGCATGGTGCGCTTCTGCCGCACAGCACCAACCTGCGCGTGCTGCGCCCGTACCGGTCGGATACCAGCGACGCCGAGTGGGTAGTGCTGGCCCCGCATGTGCCGGCTGGGACCGGACACCGCCGCGAATCGGAAACTTCGACATCCAGGCTCGACGATGGGTCGGGTGGTGAACAACCCAAATATCCGGTTCGCGACAACGAGGAAGCCGTCACCCGACTGGTCACCGGCGTCCAGTTCCGTTCGATTTCGTCAATGGGCTCCGGCGGTCGCGAACACTTTCGACAGCCACGGAACGCCCGTGGCCGGCAACTGAGGAGGACAGGTGAGACGTACACGTACAGCGATCGTGTTCGCCGCCCTGGGCGTCGCGACGCTCGTCGCCGGCACGCCCGCGAGCGCCTCGAACGCCACGGCGCCGGCGAAGCCGGACACCACTGTGGAGGCACAGCCGTTCAGCTACCTCCCGCCGGACGTGCGGGAGCGGATGCGGGCACAGGACCGCGCCAAGGCGGCCGCCAGCGAGGTGCGCTGGGCCGTCGAGCGCACCGGCGCCACCGGGTACAGCGGGATCGAGCTGCGGGACGGCGCGGTCGTGTTGTGGTACAAGGGAACGCCGCCGCCGGCGGTCAGCACGGCGGTCGCGCGGGCCGGCCGTACCGCACCGGTCGAGGTGCGACCGGCCAGGTTCTCGCTCGCCGACCTGAAAGCCGCGTCCCACACCGTCATCGAGCAGATCCGGAAGCGGCCGGACGGACCGGCGCACACCGTCAAGATCGCGATGGACGGCAGCGGGCTGGTCGTCGGCACCGACCGGCCGGCGACGCGGGAAGCCGCCAGGCTCTTCGACGTCGGGGTGCCGGTCCGGATCGAGCAGCAGCCGCGGCTCGAGCAGACGGCCCGGATCAACGACACCGCGCCGTACTACGGCGGGGCACGCATCGTCAACAACGAGACCAACTGGTTCTGTACCACCGGCTTCGGTGTACGCAGCACCGTCGACAACCGGGAGTACATGCTCACCGCCGGCCACTGTGGACGGCCGTCCACCGGCTGGAACAACGGCGACGGCAGTCGCTACCTGGGCGGTACGAGCTTCGAGCACCGCGGCTACGACATCCTGCTCATCGGTACCGACGCCGGCGGGCGCATGTTCGACGGCGGCGTCGGCACCGGGGAGTTCACCAAGGGCGTCGCATACTGGGACTGGGTGTACGGCGGGGAGTGGCTATGCAGCTCCGGCTCGGTCAGCGGGGTCATCTGCAACCACCGCGTGGACGCGTTCTTCGCCTCGTACTGCGACACCGACATGTACGGCACCTTCGAGTGCTACGAGAACCTGATCCAGTCAACGCAGGTCGACGGCCTGACCGCCGCGCGGGGCGGTGACAGCGGTGGCCCGGTGTTCGGGGTGACCGGCGTCGAGCAGGTGGTAGCCAAGGGTGTGATCAGCGGCGTCGCCGGCAGCTCGATGGTCTGGCAGGACTTCGGCACGGCCGCGATCGAATGGAGCGTCGTCCCGGTGACCGGCTAGCAGCGGTCCCACCGGCCCCGTTGCTGAGCTGTCCCGCTCAGCAACGGGGCGACCCGGCTCACTATCCCTACCGGCCAGGTCGGAACGGCGCCGGCCCGTAAGACGGGCCGATGGTGGTCGCCGATGCGCGGCCAGGGTGCGCGGGCCGCCACGGCGACCGCGGCGATCGGGCGGAGCGCGGTGCTGAACATATCCATTTCGGTCACGGCAAATAGCTCTTCATGCGCTCTCCTCGCGTGATCGAGCGCACTGCCCTCGGCAAAGTCGTGAGTCCGGCTACGTTCCAGAGGCCATGAACGCAGCGAGGATGTAGTTCGGATAGCGGTCGAGGTTCTTGCGGGCGCGGTCGTACCGCATGGTGGTGCGGGGGGTCGGCGTGCCGGGCAGCGATCTGCACGTCGCGCAGGCTCACGCCGGCGTCCAGCATGGTCGTCACGTACCTATGTCTGAGCATGTGAGGATGCATCCTCGGCATCCGGATCCCAGCTGTAGCGGCCAGGTGCTTGAGCCGGCGGGTGGCAGCATGCCGGTCCATCCGCGCGCCGAGACTGTTGCGCAGAATGGGCCCGTCGAGGCGACCGTCGACGGCACGGTCGATCGCCCGGGCTATCGCGGGTGGGAGTGGGACGAGCACGACTTTGCCGCCCTTGCCGCGAGATCGCGCAGAGTTTGACGATGGCTTCCGGCTTCTGCCGGCGTTCGTCGAGCGTGGCTGGCTTAACGACGCGGCTCTGCCCATCTTGACCCAGCTGGACGAACAGCTCGCCGCGATGAGCGGCCAGCACAACGCCGATTTGTGGCATACCGAGGCACTGACCAGTCGAGCCGAATGGGATCGAGTCAGGGTATTGGCAATAGCAGCCCCGACTCTACCGGGCTGATAGCAACCGGGCGGCGCACTACTTTCGGCACGACAGCGCGGACAACCTTGGCATCAGGCATGCCACGGGCCTGCCAAGAGAGTGTCGAATGGGATCGAGAACTATGAATGGGTCGATGGTGGCGGTGTGGGCGGCGATCGCGCTGCTGGCTGCCGCGCTGATCGGGGCGGCAGCCGGTGTGCTGACCTGGTGGGATACGCGCAGCGTTCCCCGTGCGCTGTTGGTCGGCGGCGGCGCGGCCGGGGGCACGTTGGCCCTGGGCCCTGGCCGCGGGGGCACTGGTCCAGCCGGCGTGGCCGGACGGCCAGCGGGCGAGGCCCACCTGATGGAGCTCGAGCTGCGGATCGGGTCGTCACGGACGCCACCGGCACCGTCGCCATCAACGGCCATGACCTCCCGACGTTCGAGCGCGACCTCGATACGTCGAACGACACCGCCAAGATCGTCATCAACGACTCCGGTGCCGGCGGAGGCGGCTCGCCCGCGACAGGCGCGTCGACGGGTGTCGCCGCCGCGGTCGGTGCCCTCCTCGTGGTGGTAGGTGTCGCCGCCTTCCTGATCGCTCGGCGCCGCCGACTCACCCGAGGCCAACGCCGCCGCTGGCTACGCATCCCCACCACTTGGCCCTGGGCCAAACAGATCATCACCGCGTTCGACCGGATCACGGCCATCCCGCACCCGGCTGACCAGCTCAGCCGCCATACCGACAACCGGAGGAAACAAGGAGACCACGCCCATCGCCGCGACAGACGGCCCACCACGATGCCCGACACCCACAAAGATCGACCACCAACGATCAGCATCATCGGCAGACCCGGCCGCATAAGACGCGAATCATCGAGGCTCAGGACAGCAACGACAGATATGTGGCCGCACGCGACCGCCGCCACTATGAGGGTGTGGGGTCGCGAGCACCCCAAGCGTTGGGAGTGATCCATGGCTACAGAGCTCCCCGACCCGGCGGACATCGGGAGGCACTACGACGAACGGTCGCCGATCGAGGATGAGTTCCGCAACGGCCAAGTCCACATGCACTATTGGTACGACGATGACGACAGCGCATCGTTGACCGAGGCCGTGGCGCGGATAAGTCGCGAGGTGACCGACACCCTCGGCCTGCGTGCGGGCGAGCACGTGCTGGACGCGGGTTGTGGTCCCGGCGAGACAGCGGCGTACCTTGCCCGGCAGTTCGAGGTCCGGATTACCGGCGTCACGGTGAGTGCATTCGAAGTGGAGAAGGCCAACAAGCGGGCCGAGGCGAGCGGCGTCGGCGGGCTGGCGCAGTCCGCGTATGGCGACCTCATGAAGCTGGACTACCCGGACGACACGTTCGACGCGGTGCTGGCGCTGGAGTCGCTTCAGAACGCACGGACCTGGACCAGGTACTCGGCGAACTGTACCGGGTGCTGCGGCCGGGCGGCCGGCTGTCGCTCTCCGACTTCAGCCTCGAATCGACAGGTGACCCGCAGCGGCTGGCCAGGTTCATGGCGAGCCTGAAGCTGAACGTCCTGCCGTCCCTCACGGAGTGGAACACGCACCTGCGGGCCGCTGGTTTCGAGATCGAGGAGTACACCCAGTACGGCCCGAGGGGTGTACGGCAATAGGGCGAAGTTCCTGGAGGCCGCGATGGTCCGGCGCGGTGAGGTGGCCACGAAGTTCGGTGAGGGCGCCATCGCCGACTTCTCCAGAAGCAGCATGGGTTATTCGCGCCGCGAAAGGACCAGATCGGGTACGTCATCGTGTCCGCAGAAAGCCGAACCAACGATGACTGAAGCGATTCCATTTGTCGGTAACGGCCGGCTCAACCGGCCGGTCAAGCTCGGAAAGGTGTCCTCGTGATGCTGGCATCAGTGTGTCCCGCGGCCGGTGAGACCTGGGAGTTGCGTGAGGTTCGCACGCCCGTGCCGGGTCCAGGCGAGGTGCTCATCCGCGTGCACGCGAGCGGTCTGTGCAGCAATGATGTGTCGCTCACCAACGGTACGTTTCCGTATCCGCCGATCGATCCGACCATCGTCGGGCACGAGCCCGCCGGTGAAGTCGTCGAGGTCGGCGCCGGGGTGGCCGCGCGCAAGGTCGGTGACCGGGTCGGCGCCACCTGGATCCAGGGCGGCTGCGGCTCGTGCGATCACTGCCGGCTCAACCTCCCGGTCACCGGCATCACCGGCATGAACTGCGACAGCCCGGCGATGACCGGGCTGACCAGAACCGGCGGCCACGCCGAGTACCTGGTGGTGCCCGCGTCGTCCACGGTGCTGCTACCGGAGGCGCTGCCCTACGAGATGGCTGCGCCGCTGCTGTGCGCCGGGTACACCTCGTGGTCGGCGCTGCGGGCCGCGGATCCGCGACCGCACGAACGGGTCGCGGTGGTCGGCATCGGCGGCCTTGGCCACCTGGCCGTGCAGTTCAGCAAAGCCTGCGGCTTCGAAACCGTGGCGGTGACCCGCACCCCGGACAAGCACGAACTTGCCCGCGAACTCGGTGCCGACCACGTCGTTTCCAGCGGTGAGGCTCTCGCGAGGATCGGTGGCGCGGACGTCGTCGTCGTCACCGCTACTTCGTACGAGGCCGCCACCGAATGCCTTGCGGGCCTTCGGATCAACGGCCGCATGGTGCTCGCGACCATCGACCCGTCGGGTTCCTTCACCATCGACGCCTCGCGACAGTTCTTCGCCAGGGGCCAGTCAATCCTCGGTGCCACCCACAACGGCCTGCCATACCTCGTCGAGGCCCTCGACCTGGCAGCACACGGCGCCGTCACCCCCCAAGTCGAGGTCTTCCCCAAGGAGAAGATCGCTGAGGCGGTCGACCGCGTGACGGCTGGAAAGGTCCGTTTCCGCGCCGTTGTCACCTACTGACCGGCGAGCGGTCCACCGGTAGGTCGAGTTCACATCGGCACCATAGACGAGCCACGCGGCCGGTAGGCTCCGCGGCGTCATCGCACACAATGGTGTGGGGTGCCAGCTCGCGGTTCCGCAGTTCTCGGGCGTTGAGGACCGACCGCTGCTGGTTCAGCCCCGGCTGCCGGTCAGGGTGGTAGGGGCCACGAGGTCTACGACGAGCACAGCGGAAGTGCCGGCAAACCTCAAGCGGCGCGGCGGTATTCGTGGATCAGGCCACCCAAGACATCGACCCGTTGCACCGACGACTCGACGGCGCCCGGCTCGACCAGCCACCCCGGAAGCCGGGCGCGGCGGCCGCAGGTCCAGGCTACGGTGCGGTCGTACCGTGTTGTACGAGTTCGGACCCTTGCAGCGCCGTCACACGATCGCCAAGATCCTCGACCAAGCCACCGCGGGCACAGCGACTACTGGTCCGCCGACGCCGGAGGGACCGACGGTGGCCGAGTGTGATGCGAAGCTGGCCCGCTACCGGGTCGCGCTCGACGCGGGCGCAGACCCCGCGGTGGTGGCCGGCTGGATCGCCGAAACTCAGGCCGAACGCCAACGCGCCAAGGAACGCCAGCCATCGGCAACCACCACCAACATTGCAACCGACATTGGCCGCCTCACCGAGGAAAAAATCGTCGCCATCCTCGACGAACTCGGCGACCTCGTCACCGCGCTCCGAGAGGCCCAGCCGGAACACAAGCTGGAGGTCTACCGCAGCCTCGGGCTACGCCTGACCTACCTAGCAGAAACACAAACGGTGCGGGCAGATATCGATCTTGCCACGCACCGTTGGGGTTCGGGTCGTGTCCGAGGGGGGACTTGAACCCCCACGCCCTATACGGGCACTAGCACCTCAAGCTAGCGCGTCTGCCATTCCGCCACCCGGACTTGTGCGTCCACTCTACCGGTGGCGTCGGAACGGGCGCACCGTCCTATCGCCACCCGAGGGCCGCACGGGGGATCACTGTACACGGCGTGGGTGGGGGTTTGCACGGCGGGCGCGCTGGGTGGAAAACCGGCGGCGGGGCGGTGGTTGGGTAGCCACACTGGGGGCCATGTCGATCACCCGGATCAACCCGGACGTGTTGCACGTTACTCCCGGTTATCACCACGTCACGGTGGTGTCGGCGGGGCGTACCGCCTACCTCGCGGGTCAGTGTCCGCTCGGGGCGGACGGGGTGCTGGTGGGGTTGGGGGACTTCGACGCGCAGGTCGACCAGGTGGCGGCGAACACGATGGCCGCGCTAGCGGCCGCGGGCGCCGGGCCGGAGCAGGTGGTGCGGACGGTGATCTACGTGGTCAGTGGGGAGCAGGCGGTGCTGTCGCGGGTGTGGGCCCGGTTTCAGGCTTCGCCGCTGGCTGCGGCGTTCACGACGGCCAGCACGCTGCTGGGTGTGGCCCAGCTGGGCTTCACCGGCCAGCTGATCGAGCTCGACGTCACCGCCGCCCTCCCGTAGCCGAAACCCGACCCGGGTGGCGCGACGCGCCGGCCGCCAGGCAGCATGACGGGCGTGTCCCAGCCGTCTCCGCTCGCTACCGCCCAGCAGAACGCCCGTGCGCTGCGTGACGCGGGTGATCTCGCCGGTGCTCGGGTGATGCTCGACCAGACCCTGGAGGGCGCCAAGGCCGCGCTCGGTGAGGACAGCCCGGATGTGATCGCGACCGGGCAGGTGCTGGCCGGCCTGCATCGGGAGGCGGGTGATCCGATGGCGGCGCGGCGGGTGCTGGAGGAGGCTTACGCGGCGGGTCAGCTGCATCTGGGCGATGGGCATCCGCTGATGTTGTCGATCTCGTTCGACCTGGGTGGGGTTGCCGAGGAGCTGGGTAACCGGCACGAGGCGCGGCGGGCGTTCGGGCGGGTGGCGACGCTGGGGCCGACGGTGTTCGGCGACGACCACTGGACGGTGCGGGCGGCGCGGGAGTATCTGGGTGAGGCGCCGCCGTCGGTGGAGCTGACGATCCCGTCGGAGGAGCCGCCGGCGCCGCCGCCGATGCAGTTCCCCTCGTCGGCGGCGTTCGCGCTGCCGAACACACCACCGGCGCGGCCGGCCCCCGCGGTGCCAGCCGCGCCTCCAACGCCGCCCGCGCCGGTCTACACACCGCCGCCGCCGGCATACCGGGTGGAGTCCGAGCCGACGTACCACGTGAGCCGGCAGCCGCGGAAGGTGCGCGGGGCGACCGTGGCGGCGATCATCGCGGCGGCCGCGGCTGTCCTGGCTGCGGGGTTCGTGGCGATCCAGGTGGTCTTCACCGGTGGTGGGGGTGACGGCGACACGCCGCCGCCGGCGGCGGTCAGCACCGGGCCGCGGTTGGCCGGTGAGCCGCCGACCGACCTGAAGGTGCGGGTGGACGGCAACGCGATCACGGTGACCTGGAAGGACCCGACGGAGGGGACGGTGCCGTTCATCGTGGCCGGCGCGCAGGCGGGCCGGCAGCACAAGGCGATGGCGACGATCAATCCGGGTGAGACCAGCGCGACGATCAACGGGTTGAACCCGCGGTTGGGCTACTGTTTCACGGTTCTCGCTGTCTACAGCACCGACGAATACGCTGCGTCGGGCCAGGTGTGTACGGAGCGTAATACGCCGACCCCGGGTTAATCCACAATCGTGAAGATCACTCGCAGCTGGCGCGACCTGGGCTGATACCACGGTCAGTGGGGTTATCCACAGCCTTGGTGGGACGTATCCACAGCGGGTTCCCGCCTACCCAACGCACGCCCTATGATGGCACGCGGCATTCGGGGAGGAACGCAACGACGAGCAGCGCGGGAGGACGCCGGCCCGCGTTCACGGGGTGGGGAGGGCGGCCGACTGTGGTCACCACAGGCAACGGCATAGCGGAGGTCGCGGGCGCGAGCCCGGTGCAGAGAAAGAAACTCAAGCGCGGCGGCATCGTCACGATCGCCACCGTGCTGGGGCTCGTCGCGGCGATGGGCCTGACGATCCTGGGTCTGGGCGCGGCTGACCACGCGGTGGCCAGCTACGACGCCAGCTCGTGGCTGTGGAGCTCGCTGCGCAGCGAGATGGCCCGGGTCAACGGTGTGACCGGCCGGGTCGACACCCGGCTCCAGATCCCGCGCGGCCAGGGGCACCGCATGCAGGTGTCGCAGACCGACCGTTTCCTGATCCTGCGCGACCTCAACACCGGCCAGGTCAGCTCCCTCGATTTGGCCACGCTCCAGGTGACCGCGACGACCAAGACGGTCGCCGGGGTGGGTGTGAGCGTGGCCTTGCAAGACGACAAGGCGTTCGTGGTCGACGCGGTGCAGGGTGTGGTGCGCCAGCTCGACCCGCGCTCGCTGGTGCCGATCGGCGAAGAGGTGCACTACCCGCCGGGCATCACCGGTGGCTCGTTCGACGGCGGTGGCAACCTGTGGGTGGCCGTGCCCAGCGAGGGCACGGTGTCCGCGGTGACAGCGGCGCCGTTGCCCGACGCGCCGGCCGCGTCCGGCGGCACCGGCGGTGGCCACAGTCCGGCGATCGTGCGCACCGTCGACGTGGCCGACCCCAGCCACGACCTGACGATCTCCACGCTGGACGACGGCGTGGCGGTGCTCAACCGCACCACCAAGACGCTGACCACGGTCAAGGGCGAGGAAAAGCTGGCCACCCCGCTGACCATGGACGGGGTGGGTTCGCTGCCGCCGCGTACCAACGGGCCGCGGGTGCCGGTGACGGTGCCGGACGCCCGCCACGTGTGGGTGGTCGACCCGGACAAGGTGCACGACTTCACGGTGCCCGGCGACGGCGCCACGCTGGAGCCGGCGGTGGCCTGGGCCAACCGTTTCTACGCCGCGGACACCTCGACCGGCACGGTGTACGTGTTCGACGCCAACGGGCAGCTGCTCGACAAGATCGAGATCAAGGGCGCGAACGGGCCGCTGGAGCTGGAGGTCCGGGAAAACTACCTGTTCATCAACGCGCCCAACTCGCAAAACGCGACCGTGGTCGACGACAAGGGCCAGGTACGCACGGTCGACAAGTACGCCAACGACGTGCTCGGTGGCGACCCGCCGCCGCCTCCCCCGCCGCCGGTGAAGAAGGACCCGCCGGTGGGCAAGCCAGGCGCGCCGCGCCAGGTCATCGCGACCGGCGGCAACACCGAGGTGACGGTCGGCTGGCGGGCGGCCAGCCCCAACGGCGCCGCCATCACCAAGTACGTGGTGGAGGGCGACGGCAAGAGCATCGAGGTGGGTGCCGACCAGCGTTCGGTGCGGATCACCGGCCTGGTCAACGGGCAGGAGTACCGCTTCTCGGTGTACGCGGTCAACGCCAAGGGCAACGGCCCCAAGAAGCAGAGCAACCCGGTCGTGCCGACCTCCGAGGTGCCCGACCCGCCGGCGAGCGTGACCGCCGAGGCCAAGCCGGACGGCACGGTCGTGGTGAAGTGGCCGGCGGCCAACGGGCAGGGCGTCGACATCCGCAAGTACACGGTGACCGCGGTCGCCGCGGGTGCCGCCGCACCGGCCGGCGAGTCGACCTCGACCGAGCTTGTCGTGCCGGCCGGCGAGCTGGAGTACGGCAACCAGTACGCCTTCCAGGTCGTCTCGGTCAACGAGCGCGGCGGCGCGTCGAAGGCGTCCCCGGTCAGCAACAGCGTGGTGCCGTTCGCGGTGCCGGACCGGCCGCCGACGCTCGACGTCACCACGGTCAAGGGCCAGGCCGGCACGCTCCACGCGGTGTGGGCCGCGCCGCCGGAAAACGGGCGCCCGATCACCAAGTACGTGGTGGAGGCGGACGGCAAGCGCACCGAGGTCACCGGCACCGCCACCGACATCACCGGGCTCGGTGAGGGCGCCAACGTCACGGTCAAGGTCCGCGCGGTCAACGAGGCCGGCGAGGGTCCGGAGGCGACCGCGACCGGCCGCACGGTGGCCAAGCCGTCGGTGACCGTGACCGGCAGCTCGGCCGAGTACACGTCCGTGACGGTCAACTTCGCCGTCGAAAACGGTGGCGGCAACGTGACGTGCAGCCTCAAGGTCGGTGCCAAGACTCAGGCCGGTGGCTGCGACTCGATCACGGTCGGCGGGTTGACGCCGAGCACGGCGTACGACTTCACGGTCACCGTGACCAACGCGGCCGGCAGCGCCACCGACACCGGCAGCCGCGCCACACCGGCGGTCGTCGGCACCTCGGTGTGTGTCAACAACACCGCCAGTACCGACCCGGGCCAGCACACCTGGTGCAACAACCCGGACAACGGGATGGGCGTGTTCACCAGCACCTCGCTCAACAGCAGCCAGGTCGGCCGGGCCAGCAACGGGCAGAAGATCGAAGCGGTCTGCTACACCACCGGCCAGTCGGTCAACGACTACGTCTACAACCCGGGCAAGACCGACCACACCAGCTACTGGATCAAGATCAAGTGGGGTGGCGCGGAGCGGTACATGTCGTTCGCCTGGTTCAACGTCCACATGGACGCACCCAACAAGCTCGATCCGCTGCCGGGGTGCTGATGACCGCGACCGTCAACCACACCCACGCGACGAGCCCACCGGAAGGGCTCACCCCGCAGCACGTGCAGGGCTTCGCCCAGCTGGCCGCGCGGCTGGCCGACAACATCGGCTCGGTCGTGCTCGGCAAGCCGCAGGTGGTGCGGCTGGCGCTGACCGCGCTGTTCGCTCAGGGGCACGTGCTGCTCGAAGACGTGCCCGGCGTCGGCAAGACCACGCTCGCCCGCGCGATGGCCGCCACGATCCGGGGGCAGTGGCGGCGCATCCAGTTCACGCCCGACCTGCTGCCCTCCGACGTGTCCGGCGTGACCATCTTCAACCAGGCCACCCGGGGCTTCGAGTTCCACCCCGGGCCGGTCTTCGCCAACGTGGTGATCGCCGACGAGATCAACCGCGCCTCCCCCAAGACCCAGTCCGCGCTGCTGGAGGTCATGGAGGAACGCACCGTCACGGTCGACGGCGTGCGGCACCCGGTGCCCCGACCGTTCCTGGTGGTCGCCACGCAAAACCCGGTCGAGATGGACGGCACCTACCGGCTGCCGGAGGCGCAGCTCGACCGGTTCCTGGTCAAGCTCTCGGTCGGCTACCCGAGCGAGGCGGTGGAGATCGAGGTGCTGCGCGGCGCGACGATGCGTTCGCCGGAGGCCCTGGAGGCGATCGCCGACACCAACATGATCGGCCAGATGGTCGCGATGGCGCAGCGGGTCCACATCGCCGACCCGCTGTACGCGTACGCGGTGCGGCTGGCGGCGGCCACCCGCAACCACCCGCAGGTGCGGGTCGGCGTGAGCCCCCGTGGCGTGATCGCGCTGACCCGGGCGGCGTGCGCCTATGCGCTGATCGAGGGGCGCGGCTTCGTGCTGCCCGAAGACATGAAGACGCTGCTGGAGCCGGTCTTCGCGCACCGGGTGCTGCTCACCTCCGACGCCCAGCTGCGCGGGGTCACCCCCGCCGACGTGCTCAACGACGCGATGGAGCAGGTGCCCGTCCCACTGCCCAACGGCGCGCAGCAACCGCCGCCCGCGGCACACCAAAACGGCACCGCCTACCCCAACGGCACGACCCACCAAAACGGCACCGCCTATCCCAACGGCACGACCCACCAAAACGGCACGGCCCACCCCAACGGCGCCGCGTACCAGAGCGGCGCCAACCCGCCCGGCACGTACGGCACGCCTCCCGGGCGCCACCCGGCGGGATGAGGCTCACCGCACGCGGCGCCGGCCTGCTCGCCAGCGCGGGCGTGCTGCTGGCGGCCGGCTTCTGGTTCGGCTACCCGGAGCTCACCCTGCTGGGCAGCGCGGCGGCGATCGCGATCGGCTGCGCGTTCGCCCACGCGGCGTGGCGCCCCGGGCTCTCGGTCAAACGCGTCGCCGACCCAGAGCGGGTGGCCCGCGGCGACCCGGCCACGATGACGCTGACCGTGCGCAACACCGGCCGGCTCGCCTCGGCCAGCCTGATCGCCGAAGACCGGTGCGGCGCCAAGCCGGTGCCCGTGCCGCTGCTGCGCCTGCGTCCCGGCCACGACACCACGGTCAGCTACCCGGTGCCGACCCAGCGCCGCGGCGTCCTCCCGGTCGGCCCGCTGCGGGTCACCCGACGCGACGCGCTCGGCCTTGTCTCGCTGGCCCGCGCCCACGGCGACACCACCAACGTGTGGGTACACCCGCGCATCCACCACCTCAC
Organism: Phytohabitans sp. LJ34; assembly: GCF_052068095.1. NCBI lineage: Bacteria > Bacillati > Actinomycetota > Actinomycetes > Micromonosporales > Micromonosporaceae > Phytohabitans > Phytohabitans sp. LJ34. The sequence continues at coordinate 101,442 of NZ_JBQHDG010000029.1, forward strand.
CGCGATACCGGCCGGGGTGGCGCGCAGCCTCGACGGCCGGCTCGACCGGGTGCCACACGGCACGATCACGTTCGACTCGTTGCGCGAGTACGTGGTCGGCGACGAGCTGCGCCGCGTGCACTGGCGCACCAGCGCCAGGGTCGGCGAGCTGATGGTGCGCGAAGACCTCGACACCTCACTCCCCCAGCTCGTCGTGCTGCTCGACGACCGCGCCTCGGCGCACCCGCGGGAGAGCGTCGACGAGACCTTCGAGTCGGCGTGCGAGGCGGCCGCCTCGGTGCTGGCCGCGGCCGTGCGCGAAGACGTGCCGGTAACCCTCCAGCTGGTATCCGGCGGCGGCGGCACCGCCAACTTCCTCGACCGGCTCGCCGAGGCACACCTGCACCGCGACGGCGACCTGCGAGCGGCCACCACCCGCCTGCGCCAGCAGCGCCTCGGCGACACGCTGATCTTCCTCACCGGCCCCGGCGGCGGCGCCGACCTGGGCCTCGTCGGCGCGCTGCGCGGCCCGTTCCCGGCGGTGGTGGTCGGCATGTTCGGCTCGCACGGCCCGACCCCGGCCGCCGTCGACGGCATGGTGGTGCTCGACGCCAAGGACGGAGCCGAGTTCGCCGCCGAGTGGGAAGGCGTCCAGCGGTGGTGAAGAAAATCGCGAAGGCGACGCCGGTACCCGTCGTGCTCATGATTTTGATCGGGTTGAGTGGCGCGGCGCTGGCGCGGATCTACGCCGGCCCGCTGCTGCCCCAGCTCGTCGTCGGCGCGGCGGTCGGCTCGGTCGGGGTGAGCGCCGCGGCCCGGCGGCTGCCGTCGTGGCTTGTCGCGCCGGTGTCGGTGGCCGCCATGGCCGTCTACACGCTCGTCGCGCTGCGGCTGGCCGCGCAGCGCGCCGACCTGCCCGGCGGGCTGGCCGACGTGGCCACCGACGCCGCCCGCAACGGCATCCCCCGCCTGCTCACCGCCATGATCCCGGTCGAGCCCACCCCCGACACCGTGCTGGTGCCGGTGGTCGGGGCGTGGCTGGCCGGGCTCGCCGCCACCGAGGTCGCGGTGCGCTCCGGCCGGGTGCTGCTGGGCTACCTGCCGCCGGCCGCGCTCTACGCCGGCGCCCTCTACGTGGTGGGCCCCAATGCCGAGGCCGCCGTGCTGCCCACGCTGGCGTTCGCGGCCGCGGCGGCGGCCGGGCTGGCGATCACCGGCCGACCACCGACCGCGGCCGGCGACGGCATCGCCGCGCCGGTCCGGGCCGCCATGCGGGTACGGGTGGCCGCCGGCGCCGCCGCGGGCCTGGCCGCGATCGTCGTGCTCGCCGCGGTGGTGGGCCCGTTCGTCGCCGACCAGGTCAGCACGCGGCCGGTCGACCCGCGCAAGTACGTGCAGCCGCCGCAGGTCGACAGCCTCGACGAAAACCCGCTGATCCGCATCTCGGGCTGGGCGCTCAACCCCGACCAGCACCTGCTCGACGTCGACGCCCAGCCGGGCGGGCCGGTGCGGCTGCGGCTGGCGGTGCTCAACGACTACGACGGCATCACCTGGCGGGTCGGCGCCACCTACCGCACCGCCGGGCGGGTGCTGCCCTCCCCGGCCGTCGCACCGGACTCCACAGTAGACACCGTGCGGCAGCGGGTGACGATCGCCGACCTCACCGGGCGGCTGCTGCCCACCGTGGCCACGCCCACCGCGATCGACGGGGCCCGCGTCGCCTACGACCCGGGCAGCGGCACGCTCATCCGCCCGGAAGGGCTGCGGTCCGGGCTGGCCTACTCGGTCACCTCCACCCGCGAGCAGCCCGACCTCGGCCTGCTGTCGGCCGCCGACGTGCCCTCCGGCGCGGCGGTGGCCCGCGTGCTGCGGGTCGGCGACGGCGTGCCGGAGCAGATCCAGCGGCTGGCCGACCAGATCGCCGACGAAAACGGCGCGCCCTACCAGCGGGCGGTGGCGATCGAGGAGTTCCTGGCCACGCACTACCGGGTGGTCGCCGACGCGCCGAGCGGCCACGCCTACCCCAACCTTGGCTTCTTCCTGTTCGGCCCGCGCGGCGGCGGCGGGCAGGAGGGCACCTCGGAGCAGTTCGCCGCCGCCTACGCGCTGCTCGGCCGGCTGATGGGCCTGCCGACCCGGGTGGTCGTCGGCTTCCAGTCCGCCACCGGCACCGGACCGGTACGCGGCGCGGACGCGCTGGCCTGGCCGGAGGTGCTGTTCGAGGGCGTGGGTTGGGTGCCGTTCGACCCGATGCCCAAGCCGGACACCGAGCCGCGCCCGGTCGAGGAAGACTTCAAGCCGCCCACCGAGCCGCCGAGCGAGCCACCCACCGAGGCACCCACCGCCTCCGCCGCCCCCAGCGCCTCCGCCGCGGCGGCCGCCCCGCCGGGCGGCACGAAGGGGCAGCTCACCGGCGCGGTCGTGGCCGGCGGGCTGAGCACCCTGCTGGTGCTGCTGATCGGCGGCACCGCCGCGGTGCTCCTGACCATGCGGCGCGGCCTGCGGCGCCGGCGGCTGGAGCACGGCCCGCCGGCCCAGCGGGTGGCCGGCGCCTGGCTGGAGGTCAGCGACGCGCTGCGCCTGGCCGGCCGGCCCGCCGGCCCGCACCTCGACGCGACCGAGGTGGCCGCGCACGCCCAGGTGGCGGCCGAGGGTCGGCGCGCCAACCCCCGCCTCCGGCAGGCCGCACCACCGATCGAGGAGCTGGCCGAGCTGGTCAACCACGCGACGTTCGCACCGTTCGCCACGGACGAGGCCCAGGCCCGCCGGGCCGGCGCGCAGGCGGTGGCGTACGCGGCGGACCTGCGCGCCCGCCGCTCCTGGTGGCGACGCCTGCTGTGGTCACTGCACCCGGGCCCGCTGCACTGGCACAAGCGCCGCTGACGTGACGGCGACACCCCGCTAAGTTAGGCTTCCCTAACGTGAGGGAGGAGTCGCTGGCCGACCTGCTGGGCGGGCGGCGCGGAGCGGTGGACGCGACGGTGCCACCGCTCGCGTTCGTCGCCGGCTGGCTCGCGACCGGCCAGTCACTGTGGGGCGGCGTGATCGCCGCACTAGCGGCCGGCGCGGCCGTGGCCGGGTGGCGGCTGTCCCGCGGCGCCAAGCCCGGCGCCGCCCTCGTCGGCCTGCTGGCCGTCTGCCTGGCCGCGCTGATCGCCGTCCGCACCGGCCGCGCCGCCGACTTCTTCCTGATCCAGCTCGTCTCGAACGCGGCCAGCGCCCTCGCCTGGACCCTCAGCATCGTGCTGCGCTGGCCCCTGCTCGGCCTCATCGTCGGCGCGGTGCTGCGTCAGCGCACCCGCTGGCGGCGTGACCCCGACCTGCTGCGCGCCTACGGCCGGGCCAGCTGGATCTGGGTCCTCCAGTACGCCGTGCGCCTGGCCGTCTTCCTCCCGCTCTACGCCGCCGACCAGGTCGCCGCGCTGGGTGTGGCCCGGGCGGCGCTGACCTGGCCGCTGGTCGCCGCCTGCCTCGCGGTGAGCTGGTGGGTGATCCGCCGCTCGCTGCCACCGGACCACCCGGGCCTGCGCCACCCGGTCACCGCCGACACCCGCGCCGCGACCCCCGCGCCCACCTAGACGATCCATTCCAAGACACATGCGAGCTACCGCGACGTCCGTCGTGGTCCAGACCGCTGCTCCCGCGGCCTCACCCGTCCGCCGCCGGTCCCGCTCACCCCGCCCACCCCTGCCCTCGAGAGGGCAGCCCGGTCACCGTCTGGGCGGGTATACGGGGATCCCTGCCGGGAATTCACGCCCAAGAGGGCTGCCCTCTTGGGCAGGGGTGAGGGCTTGCGGCGCGGGCATGGCAGCGGAGGTCGGGGATCTCGGCTCGCTCCGCGAGCCGCCGGCCGCAGCGGTCTCCGGCGGGAGCGGCGGTCTACAGCTGACGCGGATCCGGGAAAAGCCTTCTCAGGAAGGGGTCGCCGACGGGGTGATGGAGCCTGGGATGTCGCGGACGAGCGTGCCGGTGGTGGAGTTCCACAGGCGCACGGTGTTGTTTCCTGTGCCGACGGCCAGGAGCTTGCTGTCCGGGCTGAACGCGAGGCTGGTGATCTCTCCTCGGTGGCCGGTGAGGGGTGGGCCGATCTCGTCCCAGCTCTCGGGATTCCACAGGCGCACCATGCCGGAGCTCTCGAAGGCGCCCGCGAAGTACTTGCCGTCCGGGCTGAAGGCGAAGGCTTGGATCCCGTAGCTGTTGTCCGCGGCCGGGATGAGGGTGTCGCCGGTGGCCGGGTAGAACAGCTGTAGCCTGCGGCTGTTGCTGGTGGCCACGAGCCATTTGCCGTCCGGGCTGAATCCCACCTGCCCGACGGATCCCATGTCGCGGGATTTGAAGGGGTTACCGATCGATGCGCCGGTCGCGGGGTTCCAGCGCCGCACGGCCTCGTCGGTGCCGCCGCTGACAAGCACCTTCCCGTCAGGGCTGAAGGCGACGCTGGTGACGGAGGTGGCACTGCCCGACGGGGACGGCGCCGCCGCGGCTGGGCTGGGCTCGATCGGCTTCTTCGTGCCGACATTCCAGATGCGTACCGTGCCGTCGCTGCTGCCGCTGGCGAGCGTCTCGCCCAGCGGGCTGAAGGCGAGGCTGGAGACCCACCCGCTGTGGCCGGTCAAGGGCTCGCCGACAAGATCCTTCTCGGCGACGTCCCACAGCCGGATGGTATGGGCGGTGTTGCTGGCGCTGGCCAGGAGATTGCCGTCCGGGCTGAACGCGACGCTGGTGAGTCCGGCGGACGCGGCGTTCAGGTCTCCGCCACCGATGGGCTTACCTGTGTGAGGATTCCACAGTCGGATGAAGCCGTCGTCGCTGCCGGTCGCGAGCATCTTGCCGTCGGGAGCGAACGCGACGGTGCGGATGCTCGGCGCCGCGGCGCCGCCGCTGCCCTCATCGGCCGCCTGCTCGCCGTCGTAGACGATCAGGAAGGTCGCGAGCGACACGACGAGCACGGCGACGCCGGCGACGGCGGCCCGAAATCGGCCGGACCGGACCAGGTCGGCCCGCCAGCCCGGCGGTCGATTCCGCGACGGTGTCGGTGCCGCGTGGGGTTTTGGCCGCACCGGCGCGGTAGGCGGTGGCTCGGCCACGACGGCGGTCGGCGCGGCCGGCGTGACGGCCGGATCGGCCGGCGCGGGGGTCGGCTCCCCCGCGACGGGGGTCGGCTCCGCCACGACGGGGGTCGGCGCGGCCGCGGTAACGGCCGGATCAGCCGGGGTGCGGGCCGGCTCGGCCGCGACGGGTGTCGGTTCTGCCGCGACGGCGGTCGGCTCCCCCGCGACAGGCGGCGGCTCGGCGGCGGACGGCGGCTCGGCGGCGGACGGCGGCTCGGCGGCGGGCGGCGGCTCTGTCGGGGTGGGCTTCGGCGCGGCGGCGGTGGTTTCAGGTTCGTCACGAAGCCCTCGCAGATCCTGCGTCGCCGCCGCGACGGGTGCGGGTGGCACTTCGAGGGTGGCCGGCTCTGGTTCGACATTCGCGGGCATCGCCGTCGGCGACTGCGGCTCCGCCGCGACGGGCTCCGGCACCACCGGCTGCGCGGCGACGGGCGCCGGCGCCTGCGGCTCCGCGGCGACGGGCGCGGGCGCCGCCTCCACCTCGACCTGGACGGTGACTTCGCCGGTCGGCCCCCTGAACGTGATGTGACCGGTCAGCGAGCCGGCCCGGGGCGTCGCGACCGACACGTCGAAGCCGTCCGCTGTCTCCACGACCCGGATCCACGTGTCGGACGCGTCAGGCGTGCAGGCGCGGGCGACCGGAGGCCCCAGCAGGCGCAGCGTGCGGTGCTCCCGCTCGGCGTCCGGTGTGGACGGTCCGAAGTGGAGTGCGGGCGGATCCGGCTGGATGGCCGCCTCGTGCAAGCCGGCCTGGGCGGCCTCGGCGACGTAGCGGATGTCGGTGCCGGCGATCTCGGTCAAGGCGGCGAACGCGCCGGCCGCGGCCTGGAGGTTGTCGCCGGTCAGGCGCGACCGCAGCTCGGTGACGGCGCCGAGTCGGGTGAACATGTTCGTGTCCACCATCGCCGCCCGCAGGTCGGGTGGCACCTCCATCGGCCGGATGCGCCGGCGGCGGCTGCGGGCCAGGTACAGCTCGCCCTGCATCTCGACGTCGCGGCTCGGTGTCTGGTGCGGGTTTCGTTCGCGCACCTTGTCGAAGACGTAGTCGTAGAGCTCGTTGAGGGAGACCCAGCCGTCCTCGTCGCGGTCCGCGTTGCCGGTCGCGAGGCCCTCGACCAGCGCCGCGGTGAACACGGACGGGCTCGGGCCGTGCGCGTCGGCGAGTTGGTCGCCCTCGAAGGCGTACTCGATCGAGCTGGACGCGGTGATCACCGCGCGGCCGCGCCCGCCGCCCAGCCGGCCCACCGGAAAGCTGTCCAGCAGGTTGACGTCTCCGGACGCGCGCACCGTGACGCCCTGGCTGAACGCACCGCCGTAGCAGCAGTCCAGCAGCAGCACGATGCTCCGTGAGCGGCTGGCCCGCATGCACCGCTGCACGAACGCCGCCGATATCGCGGTCGACCCGAGCCGGTTGGGGCGGGTGTTGCGGGTGGCGAAGTACAGCTCACCGGACTCGTCCTTCAGCCCGTGGCAGGAGAAGTGCAGCAGCAGCACGTCGTCGGGGCGGCTTTCGGAAAACAGGTCCTCGATCTGGACGCCGACGTCGTGGGCCGGGCGGTTGCGCGCCACCTCGACGGTGAAGCCGCCGATCTGCGGGTCGCCGAGGACGCCGGCCAGCGCGGCCGCGTCCGCCGCGGCCGACCACAGGCGTTGAAGGCCGTCGTGCTCGTACTCGTCGTTGGCGACGATCAGCGCCTTGCGCTCGCCGTCCACTGTCAACTCCCGCCGCCGGCGCTGTCCACTGTCAACTCCCGCCGCCGGTGCCGGTGTGCCGGCTCACGAACAGCGCGACCAGCCGGTCCTGGTCGCTCGCCGTCGCCTCGGACAGCTCCAGCACGTCGCCGCCGATCTCGATCCGCACCGTGCGGCGGGTGCCCGCGCCGCGACCGAGCCAGGCCCTGATCGTGGTGACGACCCCGCTGAGGGCCACCGCCGATTCGCCGAGCGTCACCAGCAGCGCGCCAACCGCGGCCACGTCGAAACCGCGGGTGCCCGGCGGCGGCGCACCCCCGCGCAGCGCGCTCACGTCCCGCACGTCGAGCTGGCGCAGCTCCTGCCGCAGGTAACCGGTCAGCGCGTCGATCCGTTCGGCGTCCGCACCATCCTCGGCCAGGTAGACGCGTACGTCGCTATTCATTGCCAACCCTTCAGCCGGCATCGTGCACGGCGGGAGCGCATAGATGGTGCCGGGACCATCGGACAATCTAGACGGCCGCGCCGGAAGGGTGCCGTCGCCAACCCGACAAACCGCTATCCTGTGCGTGGCGCCGCGCCGATCGAGCACCGCTCTCGGCTTTCCCACAATTCATCGAGGGGGCGACCATGCCCGCGTACATCCTGACCGGCACGCCCGGCTCCGGTAAGACCGCGATCCTGCGCCAGCTCGAGCTGGACGGCCACGCCGTGGTCGAGGAGGCGGCGACCGACGTCATCGCGCTACAGCACGCGCTGGGCCGGCCCGAGCCGTGGCGCGAGCCGGGCTTCGTCGACGAGATCGTCGCCCTGCAACGGCGGCGCGCGCGGTCGACCGGCGGCACGACCTTCTTCGACCGTTCACCGGTCTGCACGCTGGCCCTGTGCCGCCACCTCGGTCTGCCGCCGACCAGCCTGCTGCGCGACGAGGTCGCTCGGGCCGGCCACTTCTACGCGCGGACCGTCCTGTTCGTCCGCAACCAGGGCTTCGTCGAGCCGACCGCGGCCCGGCGGATCAGCTTCGCGGACTCGCTCGCCTTCGAACGGGTCCACGAGCAGACCTACCGCGAGCTCGGCTTCACGCTCGTCGACGTACCCGCCGGGCCGCTGCCGCGGCGGGTGGCCGCGGTGGTCCGGGCGATTAGGATCTGAAGGCGTGGCGGACGAGATCCTGGACATCGTCGACGAGCACGACGTGGTGGTGGGGCAGGCGCCGCGGCCGGAGGTGTACGCCAGGCGGCTGCGCCATCGGGCCGCGTTCGTGCTGGCCCGCGACCCCGACGGGCGGATCTTCGTGCACCGCCGCACCGCGCACAAGCTCGTGTTCCCGTCGCTGTATGACATGTTCGTCGGCGGGGTCCTCAGCGCCGGCGAGAGCTACGACGAGGCGGCCCGCCGGGAGGCGGCCGAGGAGTTGGGCGTCGACACGCCGCTGGCGCCGGTCCCGCTGTTCCGCTTCCTCTACGAGACGCCGGCGCACACCTGGTGGTCGGCGGTCTACGAGGTGCGGGTCGACGGGCCGGTGCGGCCGCAGCCGGAGGAGGTCGACTGGTGGGCCTTCCTCACCGAAGACGAGCTGCACCGGCGCCTTGACGAGTGGGAGTGGGTGCCGGACGGCTTCGAGGCCTACCGGCGCCTCCGCGAACACCCGCGGCAAAGCTAGTGCGGTGGCCACAAACGCTCACCCGAGCCGGCGAAACCGGCCAACCTTTGTGGCCACCGCACTAGCGGACGCGGAAACGCGCTAGGCCGCCGTGTGGACTTTGAACGGGTCGTGCTCGGTGAGCAGCTTGTCCAGGCGGGCCTGGTCGACGCGGCCCACCACCTCGGTGGTCTCCTGGTGGTCACGGATGCACTTGGCCAGCGTGAACGCGGAAGTCACCACATACAGCAGGGCGAGGCCGAGAAACGCGCGGATCCAGACGCCGACGGGCAGGTAGATGATCGCGACACAGGCCGCGAACAGGGCGACGCCGAACGACAGGCCCGCCTGCACGAAGAACGCGGTGGTGGTTTTGCGGGGCACTGGAGCGGTCATGCGTAAATGCTCGCCGTGGGCGGCTCCGCGGCCCAGAGCTCTCGTACTCAGCACCGCGGAGCACCCACACTCATCACCGCGGAGCACCCACACCCGCGTGGCGCCTACTCCTTGGGCGGCTGGCTGAACCGGACACTGTTGCCCGCCGGGTCACGAAACTCGCACTCCCGCGGACCGTACGGCATGTCCATCGGCTCCTGGATCACCTCGGCGCCGCTGGCCCGCACCGTCTCGAACGTCGCGTCGAGGTCGTCGGTGGACAGCAGCAGGCCGGACAGCGACCCCTTGGCCAGCAGCTCGCGCAGCGCCTGCGCGTCCTCGGGCGGGCGCCCGACGCCGACGGTGGTCAGCACGATGCCGAACTCGGGCTGGGACGGCGGCCCGACGGTCAGCCAGCGGGCGTCCTCCATGGCGACGTCGAGGCGGACCTCGAAGCCCAGCGCGTCGCGGTAGAAGGCCAGCGCGGCCTCGTGGTCGTCAACTTCCAAAAACATGCTTCGGACTGAGATGGTCATGACCGGGACGTTACGACGCCGCGCCGAGCCGTGCTTCTCGAATCCTGCCTGTATGGCGAATGTCGGGCCCCCGGCGCCCCCTTGCGCGGGTCAGCGCGGAAGCGATACAGGAATGCGCATTCTCGTTGACCCCCGCGGCCACCCACCGATCTACTGGCGTCGATCCCGACGCGGCGGCGGAGCCCCGTTGCGCGATTACGCATGCCCGCGTTGCCAGGTTTCGCACCCACATCGCCCGGCACCCCACATCGCCCTCCGTGTACTCGGACGATGCTCTTGTCCAACCGCGTGACAGCGTGTTACGAAGCATGCGCGGGGGCATCGGCGGCAGGCCGGACCCCATCAAGGGGGGCAAATGCATCGTTCGCGAGATGCGGTGATCGTGGGACGGCCGATACCGTCCCTTGTCCATTGGGGACGGTCCGCCGACGCCGATCTGGTCTACCGGACACTGGTGACCTTCGGGCCGGTCACGGCCACCGACCTGGAGCGCGACCTCGGCCTGTCCCGGCGGCGGGTGGTCAGCGCCCTCGACGAGCTGGCCGCGATCGACGCGGTCGGGTTCGGCCCGGCCTCCACCCGCCGCGGCCAGCTCTGGCGGGCCACCCCGCCGGCACAGGTGTTCGCCTCGCTGCGCCGCGGCCAGGTCAGCAAACCCAGCCCGCCGCCGGGCGGCCCGCGCACCGCCGTCGAAGACCTGGTCCACGGCCAAGGGCTGCGACACCTGCGCACCCGCGCCCTCACCCGGGCCCGGGTGGCCGAGCTCAACGCCGTGGCCACCCACGAGCACCTGGCCATGAACCCGGAGCAGGCCTTCACCGCCGAGGTGGCCCGCGCCGCCGTGCCGATGGACCGCATGCTGCTCAACCGCGGCGTACACATGCGGGTCCTGGGCGTGCAGGCGGCCCGCTCGGACCCGCTGCTGCCACACGGACGCCGTCCCACCGAAAGCACACCGGACTACCGCGAGGTGGCCACGGTCCCGATGAAGCTCATCGTCGTCGACCGCAAGGTCGCGTTCTTCCCCGTCGACCCCGACAACTTCGAACACGGCTACCTCGAGGTGGCGCAGGCCCCGGTCGTGTCCGCGCTCGTCAGCCTTTTCGAACGCCACTGGGAGGCAGCCCGTGATCCATGGGAGTGGGCAGTGCCGCAGACCGCGCTGAGCCCCCGCGAGTACACACTGATCACGCTGCTGGCCAACGGACACACCGACGCCAGCGCCGCCCGCGAGCTGCACATCAGCACCCGCTCGGTCTCCAACATCCTGCGCGGCCTGATGGACCGCCTCGGCGTCGACAACCGCTTCCAGCTCGGCCTGACCCTCGGCGCGCTGCGGGCCGCCGAACCCGCCGCCCGCCCGGCCGCCGCCGCGGAGGAAGAGTGATGACCCGCCGCCTGCTCCTCACCGTCGCCGCGGTGGCCGCGCTGCTGCTGCCCTCCACGCCGGCGGCCGCCGCCGAGACCGTCTACTACGCCGCACCCTGCGCCTCCGGCGCGTTCACCGGCTACGCCGGCTCACTCGACGGCAAGAGGCCACTGGTCGTGCTCAGCGGCTGGGCCAGGCCATGCGTGTTGACGCCCTCGGGCACCAAGTTCGGCTTCGTGCACTACTACCAGCAGACGGCGCTGCTGCCGATCGACGACAGTATCGGCACCGGGCTGAAGGACTACAAGGTGCTGGCCGGCAGGACCGAGTTCACCGTCACCAGTGACCTGACCAGCACCGCACACACCCAGCTGGAAAGCGAGCTCGGCCAGCTCACCGCCATCTGCCTCATCCGCGACCGCAACGCCCGGCTCGCCTGCGTCGCCGTCGACCGGCCGACCCCGGACGCGGCGCCGGTGGTCACTCCCCTGCCGGTAGACGACGAACGCGTCCGGTCCATCCCGGTGACCGGCCAGCTCGAGTCCGGCGACATCGCACCGATCACCCAGCACTGTGGAAACTGCATCTAGGAGAGCTTTCGGAGCCGGGGTTGCTTCGGCCTTGGACAAAAGATGTGAGCTACCGCGATGCCCGTCGTGGTCCGTGCCGTCGCTCCCGCGGCCTCACCCATCCGCCGTGGGTCACGCTCACCCCGGCGGCTGCGCCGGGCCCTTGCGGCCCCGGCCTGGGGTGGGTGCGCTCGGGATGCATTTGCTCTGCTTCCCTGGAGGGGCCACCCCGCATTTGCCCATGTCCGCGTCAGCGGCGGACCGTATGCGCGGGGTCCCCGGGGAAAATGTGGAGCGCGGCGGAGCGTTTTCTTGGGGTGCTTTCCCGCGGGCACCACTCCCGGCCGGCGGCTCGCAGCGCTCGCCGAAACCCCGGCCGTCCACTGCCAGCTCCGCGAAACAAGCCCCGAAGGCGGCCCTCGCAGGCCCTACCGGGCGCCATCCTGACGCAGCGTCACCAGCCCAGCGATCGGGACTTCGAGATCTAGGAGACCTAGGGTTGAAATAGCGCCCCAACTCTCCTAGATCTCGAATCTCGCGCCGCTCACACCACCGCAGCGGTTACCCGCGGCGACGAAACCCGGAGTTTTCCCAGAGCGCCGATCCGGGAACAGACATTGTGGACAAACGTCTACCACCGGCGCGACCAGCGGCGGACGGGTGAGGCCGCGGGAGCAACGGTCCGGACCACGACGCACATCGTGGTCGCGGGGCTTCCTAGGCGTCGCGGCGGCGCAGCACAAGGTAGCCGCCGAGCAGCGCGGCGACCGTCCACAGTGTCAGGAGCCCTAGCCCGGTCCACGCGCCGTAGTCGCGGGCCCAGCGGGCCTCGTCCTGCGGGCCGGCCAGGTGCATGACCACCCAGCCGGTCTGGTCGGGCAGAAACTGGGTCACCTTGCGGATCACCGGGATGTTGCCGAGGCCCTGCGAGCCGAGGAACAGCACCGGCAACAGCCCGCCGAGCACCAACGCGGTGTGCCGCACCATCGCCGCCACCCCGAACGCGAACGCGCACATCAGCGTCAGGTAGACGCACGCGCCGGCGGACGCTTGCAGAGCACCGGGCGAGGAGGGCGACACCCGCGACGAGGCCAGCGTGGCCGCGACCGTCACGACCGACGCGACGGCCGCGACCGCGGTGACGGCGGCCAGCTTGGCCAGGTAGAAGCGGGCACGGTCGGGAACGGCGGCCAGCGAGGCGCGGATGGTGCCGGAGGAGTACTCGCCGGTGACCGCGAGCGCGCCGAACACCACCAGCGCCATCTGCCCGATCGTCAGCGGCAGAAATGTGGCGAACAGCGGGTCGTAGTTGACCCGGCGCTCGGCGTCGCGCAGCGACAGCTCCAGCAGGTACGCGAGGCCGGCGCTCACCACCACGAACGCGGCCAGCGTCCACGGCGTCGAACGCACCGTCCGCAGCTTGGTCAGCTCGGCGGAAACGAAGGAGATCATCGGACACCTGCCGTCAGGGAAAGGAAACCCGCCTCCAGCGAGCCGTGCGCGGCCACGAACTCGGGCAGCGGCGTATCGGCCAGCAGCCGACCCCGATGGATCACCACCAGATGGTCGGCGGTCACCTCCATCTCGCTCATCAGGTGGCTGGAGACGAACACCGTGCGCCCCTCGCCCGCCAGCCCGCGCAGCAGGCCGCGGATCCACCGCACGCCCTCCGGGTCCAGGCCGTTGACCGGCTCGTCGAGCAGCAGCACCGGCGGGTCGCCGAGCAGCGCGGCCGCGATGCCCAGCCGCTGCGCCATCCCCAGCGACAGGGCTTTGGCCCGCCGCCCGGCGACCGCGTCAAGACCCACTAGCGAAAGCACCGCACGCACGCGCGAGGCCGGTATGCCGTTGGTCCGCGCCAGCCACAGCAGGTGGTGGTAGGCCCGCCGCCCGCCGTGCGTGGACTTCGCCTCCAGCAGCGCGCCGACCTTCGTCAGCGGCCGGCGCAGGTCGCGGTAGCGGGTGCCGTCGATGCGTACCTGCCCGCCGGTGGGATGGTCCAGGTCGAGCATCATCCGCATGGTCGTGGACTTCCCGGCGCCGTTCGGGCCGAGGAAGCCGGTGACCATGCCCGGCCGCACCGCGAACGACAGCCGGTCGACCACGACCGTCCGTCCGTACCGTTTCTCCAGGTCCCGTACCTCGATCACGGCACCGACGCTAGGTGGCGGGGCGGCGGCCGGCAGTCGGCGAAAGTCGTCGAGATGCGCCGACGAAGGTTGACGCACGTACCCTTCGGGCGTGGGCCGACATCTCCTCGCCGCCGCCGTCGTCGCCGCGGACACCGCGATCCTCGCCGCCGGACACCCCGGCCTGGCCTGGCTGGGGCTGCTGCTCGCGGCGGCCGCGCTGCTCACCTACCGGCTGCCGGTGGCCGGCCTCGCCGCGGCACTCGTGCTCAACGCGGTCACCGGCGTGGCGTATCTGCTGATGCTCTGGACCGCCTTCCGGGCCGGACGGGCGATCGGCGGCCGGCGGGACGCGGTCGCCGCTGTCGGGGCCGCCGCCGGTGGCCTGGCGCTGCTGCTCGCGGTGCGGCCGGCCGACCCGCGCGCGATCCCCCAGCTCGTCGTGCTCCACCTTGTCTTCGTGGCGCTGCCGCTGCTGGTGGGCGGCTACCTCGCCCAGCAGGAGCGGCTCACCGCCGCGCTCGCCGACCAGGCCCGCCTCGGCGAGCGGCTGCGGATCGCGCGGGACATGCACGACTCGGTCGGCCGCCGGCTCAGCCTGGTCTCCATGCAGGCGGCCGCGCTGGAGGTCACCGCCCTGCCGCCGGCCCAGTCCGACGCCGTCCGCCGCCTCGCCGCCACCGCCCGGGAGGCCATGGACGAGGTGTACGGGGTGGTCGGCGCCCTCCGTGACACCCCCGACCTCGCGGCGCTGGTGGCGCAGTTCCGCGCGGCCGGTGTGCCGGTGGAGCTACGCGAGCGCGGCGTCGCCCGGCCGCTGCCCGAGGCCGCCTACCGGGTCGTCGAGGAGGGCCTCACCAACGCCGCCAAGCACGCGCCGTCCCGCCCGGTCACCGTCGAGCTCGCCTGGCAGCGGCGCGCGCTTCGGGTCATGCTCACCAACCCCGGCCCGGCCGGGTCGGCCACCACCGCGGGTGCCGGCCGCGGGCTGCCCGGTCTGACCGAGCGGGTACGGCTGGCCGGTGGCCGCCTCCAGCACGGTCCCGTCGACGGAGTGTTTCAGCTCAGCGCCGCGCTCCCGCTCCAGTCGCCGCCCGCACCGGCGATCCGGCGTCCCCTGCTCGTGGGGGCCGCCGCGGCGGCGCTGCTGTTCCTCGTCCTGCCGGCGACCATGATGCTGGGCGTGGCATGAACGCACCCCACGAAAACGCTCCGCTTCCCTCCACGTTTACCCGGGCGCCCCGCATCCGCGTGCTCGTGGCCGACGACGAGCCGCTGATCGCCGCCGGCATCCGCACCGTGCTGGAGTCGGCCGGCGACATCGCCGTGATCGCCGAGGCGGGCAACGGCCGCGCCGCCGTCGAGGAAGCGGTCCGCCAGCAGCCGGACGTGGCCCTGCTCGACATCCGCATGCCGCTGCTGGACGGCCTCGCCGCCGCCGAAGAGCTGCGTCGCCGCGCACCCGCCGTCCGCACCCTCGTGCTCACCTCCTTCGGCGCCGAACCCAACGTGCTGCGCGCGATCCAGGGCGGCGCGTCCGGGTTCATCCTCAAGAACTGCACCCCCGACGAGCTGATCCGCGCCGTGCGGGCCGCCCACGACGGCGAGGCGTACCTCTCCCCCGCCGTCACCCGCCTCGTGCTCGGCCTCGTCGCGCCCGCCGAGGCGGCCCGCCAACGTGCGGCCGCCGCCCGGCTGGCCGCGCTGGCGCCGCGCGAGGCCGACGTGGCCCGCCTGGTCGCCGAAGGCCTCTCCAACGCCGACATCGGCCGGCGCCTGGGCATGAGCGAGCCGAGCGTCAAGACCTACGTCAGCCGCGTGCTCACCAAGCTCGACTGCGCCAACCGCGTACAGGCCGCGCTGCTGGTCCGCGACGCCGGGATTCTGCCGACGGCAGAAGGCCTGCGCTGACAGCGAAAGCGCGATCCGCCGGCCCCACCGCGAACCTACGGTTGAGCGCATGACCGACCAGACACTCGACGACGCCGTCTACAACCGGCTGCTCAAGGAGCGCATCATCTTCCTCGGCAGCGAGGTAAACGACGCGGTCGCCAACCGCATCTGCGCGCAGCTGCTGCTCCTGGCCGCCGAAGACCCCACCCGCGACATCAACCTGTGGATCAACTCACCCGGCGGCTCGGTGTACGCCGGCATGGCCATCTACGACACCATGCAGTTCATCGACAACGACGTGTCCACTGTGGCCATGGGGCTGGCCGGCTCGATGGGCCAGTTTCTGCTCTGCGCCGGCGCACCCGGCAAGCGCTACGCCCTGCCGCACGCGCGCATCATCATGCACCAGCCCTCCGGCGGCATGGGCGGGACCGCGGCCGACATCGCCATCCAGGCCGAGCAGATGGTATTCACGAAGAAGTCGCTGCTGGATATGATCGCCCACCACACTGGACAGACCTACGACCAGATCGTGCGGGACGCCGACCGCGACCGCTGGTTCACCGCCGAGGAGGCCCGCGTGTACGGCTTCATCGACAAAGTCATCGCCGGCGCCGGCCAGGTCCCCGCGGGCGCGGGCACCCTCGGCTAGGCGGCCAGGCACCGTCCATCATGGAGGGTGCCGACGATCCACGGCGTAGCACCATTGGTGGAGTCGACCCAGCCGACGAGGCACCCGACGCTCGCCCGCACGCCGTACACGATCGCACCAGCCGGCGCCGGATCGGTGTATCGCGCCACCCGCACCGCCGGCTCGACGAAGCCCGCCGCGACAAATGCCGCGCGCAGCGCCTCGACCGTGGGCGGCACGGCGAAGACACAGGAGAACGGCTCGGCCGGACACTGGGCACCGAGGCCGGCGACGTACGCCTCGCGCACCTTGTCGACCAGCCGGCCGGCCGCCTCCCGCCGGCTCTCCGACAGCGGCTCACGCCGGGCGAAGTCGTCGGCGAGCCGGTCGCAGTAGCCGTCGTCCGGCTCCGCCCGCGCACACGCGAACCCGTGCACCACCCGCGGCGGCGCGTCCTCGCCCCCGGTCGCGCCGCGCACCACCGGCACCAGCACCGCGCTCCCGCTGGCCAGCAGCAGCAGGATGCCCAGCGCCAGCCACAACCGCCGTCCCCGCACCGCCACAGACTAGAGACCTTTCGGCGTCGGGGTGGCTTCGACCCTGAGCCCCTACTTAGACCGAGATTTGAACTACCGCGGCGTCCGTCGTGGTCCGGACCGCTGCTCCCGCGGCCTCACCCATCCGCCGCTGGTCGCGCTCACCCTGCGCGCAACCGGCCCCGGGGAGAAAGCGGCCGGGGGAATTTGGCTCGCGCCAGGCGGTGGTCGACGTTTGTCCACAATGCCTGTTCCCGGATCAAAGTCCCCGCCGCGGGGCTGGTGACGCCGCGTCAGGATGGCGCAGGTAGGTGCGGCGACCGCCTACGAATTCCAAGCGGGACAAGCCCTCCTAGCGTCCCCCTGCGACAGGTTTCCCTTGATCGGGGCACCGATGCTGGTGATCGTGGTACGCAACTGCCCCTGGAGGGGCAGTAAACGTCCACGATCTGTTCGCCGGCCGCCGAGGTCGACGCCGATCAAGGAAGCCGAGGCAAGCCACGACCGGGCCCGCACCCGGGAAGGTCGGTCTGGCGCTGACGCGGAGGTGGGAAATCCGCCTCGAATTACGCAACGCCGCGGGGGCAGCGGCGACGTGAGCCGCAAGCAACAGCGGACGGGTGAGGCCGCGGGAGCAGCGGTCCGGACCACGACGGACATCGCGGTAGCCCGAAATTTTCTTGTCGAATCAAGGTTTCGAACCCCGAGAGGCCCCGAGAGCTCCCTGGATAGGGTGTCGGCCATGACTGAGCAGCAGGCCGCGCCGGTCCGGGCCGGCATCGTCATCCTGCCCGACCAGCGCTGGGCGCGGGCCGCCGGTCGGTGGCGGCGCGCCGAGGAGTACGGGTTCGCGCACGCGTGGACCTACGACCACATCGGCTGGCGCGACCTGGTCGACGGGCCCTGGTTCGACGCGGTGCCCACCCTGGCCGCGGCCGCGGGCGTGACGTCCCGGATCCGGCTGGGCACGATGGTGGCCAGCCCCAACTTCCGGCACCCGGCGCACTTCGCCCGCGAGATCACCGCGCTGGACGACATCAGCGGCGGGCGCCTCACGCTCGGGGTCGGCGCGGGCGGCGTGGCCGGCTTCGACAACACGGTGCTCGGCGGCGAGGCGCTGCCACCGCGGGCGCGGGTCGACCGGTTCACCGAGTTTCTGGAGATCCTGGACCCGCTGCTGCGCGGCGAGCGTGTCACCTACCGCGGCCACTACTACACCGCCGTCGACGCCCGCGGCACGCCCGGCTCGGTGCAGGCCCCGCGGGTGCCGTGGGTGGTCGCCGGGCTGGGGCCGAGGTCGATGCGCCTGGCCGCGAGGTACGGCGCCGGCTGGGTGACGACGGTGGGCCGCATGGAATCGCTGGACGAGTGGTGGCGCGCGGCCGGGGAGGCGTCCCGCCGCTTCGACGACGTCCTGGCCGCCGCGGGCCGCGACCCGTCTACTGTGGACCGCTTCCTGTCCCTTGACTCCGCGCCGCGCTACTCGCTGTCCGGCGCCGGCTACTTCGCCGAGGCGGTGGGGCGTGCCGCCGGCCACGGCTTCACCGACGTGCTGTCGCACTGGCCGCGCGCCGACAGCTGGTACGCCGGCGACGAAGCCGTCCTCGAAGAGGTGGCGGGCCTGCTCCGGCTTCAATAGAACTCTTCGTGGCTACCAACCCAAAAGGCTGATGACCGTAAAGCGAGCACGAGGAAGTCTACGTATATGACGGCGGTTCGCTGTGCGGGGTAGAAATCGTCCGCGATCGAGGCGGGTGATCGCCCCAATGGTTGTCGGTGGTCTGCTGGCCGGCATTGTCGCGGTGCTGTCCTTGACGGAGTTGCCGTCCTGGCTAAATTGGTGCCCGCCGTGGCTGGCCGTGCTCCTCGTCGCCGGCTTGGGCGGGTCCGCGACGGAGGGCTTGCAGCGGTGGGCCGAACACCAGCGCGCGGTTGCCGACAGCGAGCGTGCGGCCGTGGACCTGCTTCGCGGATACTTCGGCCGGCATAAGAAGTTTCCTCGCTTCGGCGAGCGGCGCACGGGGGCCCTCGCGCTTCACGTTCATCCCGCGATCAGCTTGCCCCCGGTCCCCGAGGGCATTGGCGCCGCGCACCGGCCGACGCTACTCTCGCGGACCCACCAAGCAGGAAAGGGCGTTCTCGATCCGGACCTGCCGGCATTTGTGCCGCGCGAAAAGCAGGAAGAAGTCGAGGCGTGGATGCGTGACGCGCGCATCGACGGCGGATTCTTGATCCTGGTTGGCGACTCGTGTGTGGGTAAGACTCGCCTACTGTACGAGGCCGCCCGCCAGCATCTCGCCGACTTCGCCGTACTCGCCCCCGTCCTCGGCGACGGCGGTCTGGTCGACGTCGTAGCGCAGGCGACCTTTCCATTGCCCAATCTGGTCGTGTGGCTCGACGAACTCCAGCGTTTTCTGCCTGGCCCCTATCTCACCGCGGGCTCCACAGCCATCACCGCGGCCACGATCCGACGGCTTCTCGACGCCCCCGCCCCCGTGGTAATTGTCGGTACCTTGTGGCCAGAGCATGCTCTGCACCTTCGCGCCAGCGCGACGGACGCCCCCACCGGCGAAGCGCTGCCACGAAACTCCGATGCCGCCGATATTCTCACCCATCCACGCGTGCATGAAATTCGACTCGGTTCATTTTCCGAAGCCGAACGCGCGGCCGCCGCTCGCCTCGCGGCTCACGACCCCCGCTTGGCGGCCGCCCTGAAAGATCACCACTACAATGTGACCGAGGCGCTCGCGGGCGTGCGCGAGATCATCAGGCGCTACGGCCGGGCGACCGACGCCCAGTTGGCCATCTTGCACGCGGCCGCCGATGCCCGCAGGGTTGGCATACAGGCCCCACTTACCGAAACGCTTCTCGTCGATGCCGCGCGCGGATACTTGACGAACATCGAATCAAGCGACGACTGGTTTCGTCCAGCCATGGACGAACTGACCAGCCACAAACGCCAACAAGACAGGGCCACCGCTCCACTTGTGCCGGTGGCTAGCCCAGACATGCGAAAAGCGCTCGGTTACACCGTTACCGACTATCTGCTACAGCAGCTCACCAGGGAACGCCGTAGCCAGCCCATACCGGCGCTCACTTGGCAGGCGTTCACCGGGTGCACCCACTCCGACGGCGACCTCCAACGGTTAGCAGAAAGTGCATACCGGCGGCTCCTTTACGAGTACGCCGAACGAACTTATCGGATCATTGTCGGCCGCACCACCGAATTCACCTCCGACAACATCGTCGATGCGTGGGACATTGCGTTCGCCGCCCGCCAGCTAGCAGCACTCTTGATCGCGCAAGGACGCGCAGTCGAGGCCGTCGACGTGATTGAGGCGGTCCACACGAGAAAATACTGCTTCTCACCGCAGGTTGTGATTTGGCTAGCAGAGTTGCTCACGGAAGAAGGGCGTACCGACGAGGCGATCGATTTCCTGCGTGGTCAGACGAAAGAGCTCAAGAGGCTCCTGCGTAAACGTGACAACATAGGCACCGGCAACTTCCACGTCATGGCGTACCAGATGGACGAACTGTTGGATCACCTCTTGGCCGAGCATGGACGCGAGGACGAATTACGTGCCCGTTACGAATCCGGCATTCGGACCGCCGCACCGGAACTAGGCCGCCTGCTGGCCAGAGCGGGCCAGCTCGACGACGCGATCAGTGTCCTCCTCGACGGCGTGAAGACCGGAGCCTGGACCGCCGAGCAACGGCTAGCCGAAATATTGGCCGAGCACGGACGCATCGAGCAGCTCCGTGACCGCGCCAATGCGGGCGACGAGCACGCCGCCGATCAGTTGGTCCACCTTTTGATCGCCCGGGGCCACACCGACGAGGCGACCGAAGTCCTGAGACACCACGCCAACGCGTACCACGGACGGGCCAAGCAGTTGGTCCGGCTACTGGTCGCGCAAGGCAGGACAAACGAGGCCATCGAAGTCCTGGAGGATCGTATCGCCGACGGTGACTGGTACGACGCGGAGAGGTTGGTCGAGCTGTTGGTCAACCAGGGCCACATCGACGAGACGATCGACGTCCTCCGGCCCCACGCGGACGCCGGCGAGAGGCACATGCCCTCGCTGCTGGCTCAAGTGCTGGCAGCACAGGATCGCCTCGACGAGGCGATCGAGATCCTCCGGACCCACGCCGACGCCGGCAATTGGGACGCCAAGACGCGACTGGCCGAGTTGCTGGCAGCGCATGGCCGTACCGACGCACTACACACCCTCGCCGACGCCGGCGAGGAATACGCCGCAGCGCGGCTGAGTCAGCTCTTGGCAGGACAGGGCCGGATCGACGAAGCGGTGGCCATCCTCCGGTCGAGCGCCACCGCGGGCGGTTGGAGCGTCGACCAACCGCTCGCCGATCTGCTGGCGAACAATGGTCTTCCGGACGGCTCGATCGACTATCTGCGCACCCGCAGCGACGCCGGCGACTTCCATGCCGCCAGAGGGCTGGTAAGCCTTCTAGCGAAACACGGCTGCGTCGACAAGCTGTCGCTAGAGGTCGTCGCGGGCACGCCAACGGCCGCAACGCGCCTGATCGACCTGCTGGTCGAACAAGGCGACACCGCACGAGCCTGGCAAATCCGCCGGTACGGCCTCAACGTCGATGGCTCGCCGCGGACGTCGACACATTCCGGTGGCTGAGGATGCCTCGGTGGACGGGAGCAGTACCGCGCATGCATGCCTCGTCACCACCCGTAGAGCGTCCTAGGAGGCTAGAGAACTTCCGGGGGGCTCCACCACAGCGGACCGGCCATGCCGCGAGAGCAACGGCCCGGACCACAACGGACGTCGCGGTAGCCCCGGGGATTGAAATGGCCACGAGCGGCCGCAACCTCATCCCGGGGTGGACGCATCGGTGCGAGCACGTGACTGGTCCCGTGGCGAGTACTAGCGGATCTGGGCGGGAGCGGGGCGGCGTGACCGGGCCGGCCGGGTCACGCGGCGGTTGAGCAGGCGCATGCCGGGCACCTCGACCCAGCGGTGCAAGGCGTAGGCCAGCGCGTAGGAGACCAGCAGCAGCACGGCCACGATGCCCAGCGCCGGCCACAACGCCCACGGCCCACCCAGGTCCAGCAGCTCCACCGCCGTCACGATGACCGTCAGGTGTACCAGGAAGAAGGCGTAAGACACCTCGCCCAGATGGACCACCACCGGGTGCCGCCACGGTGAGCGTTCGCCGCGCAGGTCGGCCACCGCGGCGGCCGGGATGAGCAGGGCGGTGCCGACGACGGCGGCCGCGGTGTCCCGGGTGACCGCCGGTAGCCAGCCCACGGCCAGGTAGTTGGCCGCGAAGATGGCGGTGGCCACCCGCAGGCCGGGCCCGCGCCACGCGCCCAGCAGCACCAGCCGGGCCAGCACGATACCGAGCGTGAACTCGGTCATCCTGGTCACCGGGAAGATGTACACGAACCAGCGCTCGTGCTCGGGCACCACCGCGACCTCCGCGATCCACGGCATCGCCCAGGTCAGCGCGACCAACCCCAGAGCCGCCGGATACAACGCCGCCGGGCCCAGCCGCCGCAGCAGCGCGTGCAGCAGTGGAAAGCACAGGTAGAAGAACATCTCGCAGGACAGCGACCAGCCCACCGGATTGACGCCCAGGTAGACGAAGTCCTGTGTGTACCAGCCGTGCAGCAGCACCGCGCTGGCGCCCAACGGCTCCCAGAAGATCGGCGGTATCCGGTCGGTCACGCGCAGCGACAGCACGGCCAGCGCGAGCGCCACGAGGTAGGCCGGGTAGATGCGGGCGACCCGGCCCTGCCAGAAGCGCAGCGGCCCGCGGTCCGGCCG
Organism: Phytohabitans sp. LJ34; assembly: GCF_052068095.1. Taxonomy (NCBI): domain Bacteria; kingdom Bacillati; phylum Actinomycetota; class Actinomycetes; order Micromonosporales; family Micromonosporaceae; genus Phytohabitans; species Phytohabitans sp. LJ34. The sequence continues at coordinate 123,705 of NZ_JBQHDG010000029.1, forward strand.
GGCCGACCAGGTCAGTACGAAGCCGGAGAGCACGAAGAAGAACGCGACACCCAGGTCACCCGCGTCGAACAGCAGCTGTGCGCCGCGCCGCGCGATCGGGTCGGTGAGCTTGACCAGCGAGTACGCGTGGAGCCCGAAGACCCCGAACGCGGCCACGAAGCGCAGCCCGGTCAACGAGGGCAGTCGGGACACAACGCGCGACTCTACCGTCGCGACCCTGCGCCGGCACGGCGACCAGACGTAGAAGGAGAGGCCGCCACGGGGGAAGCGGCCTCTCCACCTACCAGGTTACCCCGCTTCCGGCGTTCGTGGGTGCCCGCATTTCTTGAGCCGCCGCTCAGTTGTCGGGTGCCCGACAGACCGAGCCCGAGCTGGCCTGTCGGGCATCCCGCGAAGAGACCCCAGTGGCTAGAGTGACCAGCCGAAAGACCCAAAGTCCGAGCACCACGGCGAACGGGAGGGCCGGGTCACCGTGTCCGACGAGGCCGCGCCCCCCGCCGTGGTCCGGCGCCTGGGCCGGGAGTACGGCTGGCTGCTGGCCGCCGTCGGCCTGGCCGCGCTGGTGCTGGCGTGCTCGGTGCCGTTCGTCACCGGGGTCGGCATGAGCTGGAACTCCGGCGACCCCTTCGCCGCACCCGAAAAGCCCGCGCCCGCACCGGTGACCACCCCGACCGCGGCACCCGAGAAAACGCCGGCGCCATCGCCGTCACCGTCGAAAGCCGCCTCCCAGCGACGGCCCGCCGCACCGCGCACCAGCGCCCCCGCGCCCCGGCGCACGACGGCGGCACCACCCCCACCCGCGGCCGCGCCAAGGGCAGCGGTCGCGGTCGGCCCGGACGGCGGCGGCATGGGGCTGTGGCAGATGCTCCGCGAGTACTGCACGGTCACCTACCGCACCGACGAGGCGCAGCTGCGCCACGGCACCGGTCAGGCCGAAAACAACTGGGAGTGCCGGCGCCGCGGCGACAACCCGCTCATCGACATGAACGCCGCCTGCCGCCGAAAGTACGGCAGCGCCGCGTTCGCGCAGTTCTCCAACCGCAACGACGCCTTCTCGTGGCGCTGCTACCGCCGCTGACACGCGCGCGGCCCGCCGGGCGCCGCAACCGCCGCCGCCAGTAACCGTCCACGTCGGACACCGCCAACAATGGAGCCGGGCGAGTGGCATCTCGTGCCACCCGCCCGGAAGTGTGTTGTGGGGTGGTGGGCCGGACCGGACCGCTGCGTTGGCCAGTCCGGCCGGCCCACCACTGGCTGGCCTGACCGTGGGAATCAGGCCGCCCGCTGGCCTGACCGTGGGGGAATCAGGCCGTCTTTCCGGCCCGATTGTGGGGATCGGGCCGTCTATGGGACCGGAACCCGGGTGGGTGAGAAGGAGAAGAACCACCCACCCGGGTCGCTGTCCGGGGTCAGTCCCCGATCAGCCGGTCATAGTCGTGCAGTGCCATCGCCACGTCGACCTGCGCCCAGAAGCGGTGGTAGTTGAACGTCGGAGCTTGACCACCTGCGAGGAACGCCTGCACCTTCGGCCAGTCCTGGTCGTCCTCGAGGAACGAGCGGATGCTGAGGAAGGTGCTGTTGGAGTTGATCGGGTCGCCGTTGGGCATGGTGCCGGTGAAGCCCGGCGGGATGTACAGGCCCTGGCCGGTCGAGGCGTTGTAGGCGTCGTCGAACCGGTTGTAGTCGGCCTTGGTCTCCGGCACCGAGACGCCGCGGGCGTCCTTGCGGGCCAGCACGGCGTCGAGCAGCGCCTTCGCCGTGGTCTGCGCCTGCGTGTTGGCCGCCTTGGCACCGTAGTAGATCAGCGTGCGGGCGTAGGCACCGGTCACACCCACGTCCTGCGTGTGGTCCACGACGGACACCCGCAGGCCGCTGTTGTTGACCGAGGTGGTGCCGGCCTGCCAGTTGCCGCCGGGCTGGCCGGTCCAGCTCAGCGTCGACGGAATCTGGTAGTTGGTGCCGCTGACCGTCGTGTTGGCGATGGCCCACGCGACCCACTTGTCCAGCAGCGCCTTGGCACGCGCGTTGCCGGTCTCGTAGTAGTACTCCGCGACCCGCTCCATGGTCCACGCCTGGAAGCCGAACCACTGGTTCGACGGCGGGTCGTGGTAGACCGGCTTGACGTCGTACACCATGCCGTAGAACGTCGGCGCGCCGGCCGGGCGGGCACTGTAGTTGCCGTTCCAGCTGTTGGTCGCGCCACCGGCGATGGCACCGTCAGCCGACTGGAGCCAGGTGTAGAAGTCGATCTGCCGGGTGAGGCTGGTCGCCCAGTCGGTCTGCGCCGTGGACGACCGCGGGGTCAGCTCCGGAGTGGTGGACAGCGCCCAGGCCGCGAACGGGTTCTGGTAGCCGCCGTGGTTGTGGCTGGAGCCGATCCGCCACGCCCAGTCGCTGCTGCCCTGCGGGCCACCCCACGCGGAGTACCAGGAAAGCAGGTAGGTCGCGCTGCTCTTGCCGGTGCCCGCGGTGCAGGACGGCGAGGCGCAGCCGGGGTTCTTGAAGTACTTGTCGTACATCGCGTACCGCAGGTAGTCACCCATCTGCGCGGCCTTGGTGATGGTGGCCGAGATGTCCGCCTGCTTGCCCTGCTCCTTGGCCCACTTCAGCGCCCAGTACGCCGCCTGGATGGCGCGCGCGTCGGCGTCGGGAGCGCTGGTGTAGCGCCACTGCCGGGTGTACGACGAGTCGCCGATGAAGATCGGCAGGTAGCCGCTGGGGCCACCGAAGTTGAACGTCTCGCAGGACGGGTGCGGCACGGTCTCGAAGACCGACTCCTGCGGGCCGCGCTGGTAGGTGTTGATGTACGCCGGCTTGGTGGTGCGGTCGCCGCACTTGCCGAAGCCGTACACGTTGTCCACGTCGAGCAGCCAGTGCATCACGTACATGCGGTTGTTGCCGTACGTCTGGGTGAGCTCGTTGTACAGCGGGTCCTGGCCGACCCGGACCGTGGAGTCCAGCTTGCCGCCGGTCCCCGGGTACTGGCTGGGCAGGTTCGCCTCGGGCGCGTAGTCGGCCGGGTCGTTCGGGTTGTAGCCACCCTGCGTCTCGGACGGGATGATGTAGGTCTCCATGACGCGCCAGGCGTTGTTGAACGGCGCCCAGTTCTCCGTCGCGCGGCCGTACATCGCCTCGAGCGACAGCCAGTAGCTGAACGCCTCGGACGTGGTCTCGTGACCGTGGTCGGGCGCCTCGACGATCAGCGTCTCCACCGAGTGGTACGGCACGCCCTCAGGGCTGAAGTACCCGTTCGCCGGAGCCTTGATCTTGTTGTACAGCTCGAGGAACTCCTCGGCGTACCGGCCCGGGTTGGTGGTGTTCTCGTCGTCCGTCACGGTGACGGACGTCTCCGCGGGGGTGTGGTTCGCCGCGCTGGCCGTGATCGTCGCCGTGTCGTTGTTGGCGTCCGCGTCCTGCGCCGCGTTCACCGGAACGTTGACACCGTTCTGCCAGTTGGCCGGCGTGAGCGTCACGCTCGTCGCGCCGAGCGTCACGTCCGCGTCACCGGTCTTGCTGAGCGTGACCGGCACGTTGGCGGTGGGCGCCGCGCTGAGCTTCACGTTCAGCTGCGAGCTGCTGCCCTCGGCGATGCTGAGCGTGGCCGGCGTGACGACACTGGCCTGGCCGGTGCCGCGGACCGTGAAGGCCCGCTCGGCGGTGGCGGTCAGCGGCGTGGGCGTGGCGTTGTCGTACGCCCGGGCCTGCACCGTGTAGTCGCCGACCGGCAGGCCGGTCATCACGTAGCTGTAGGGCGCCGCGGTGTCGGTGTTGACCAGCAGGCCGTTGCGGTAGAACTCGACCTTGCTGACCGCGCCGTCGTCGCTGGCGTCGGCGCTGACCGTGACGTCGGCCGGCGCGTTGAACGACGCGTTCGCCGCCGGGCTGGTGAGCGCGACGGTGGGCGCCTGGTTGACCGCGCCGCCGCAGGCGGTGCCGTTGATCGTGAACGCGGTCGGCTTCGCGTTGGTGCCCGAGTACGAGCCGTTGAAGCCGATCGAGATCGAGGCGCCGGTGGCCAGGTTGCCGTTCCACGGCATGTTGGTGGCGGTGACGTTGGCGCCGGACTGCGTCCAGTTCGCCGACCAGCCCTGGGTGACGCGCTGGTTGCCGGGGAAGGCGAAGCCGAGGTTCCAGCTGGTCAGGGGGTCACCGATGTTTCGGATCGTCACGCTGGCGGTGAACCCGGTGCTCCAGTCGTTGGTCGTGTAGGTCACGTCGCACTGGGTGGCGGCGTAGGCCATCCCGACCGGCACGCTCACCATCCCTCCCGCGACCAATGCGCCGGCGGCGATCATCGCCACCCGACGTTTTCTTGCGGTGAGCTTCATCGTGGAGTGTCTCCTCGCGGACCAGGCCGAGCTAGCTCGGCTGGCGCCTTCTACGCGGTGGGGTAAGCGGCGCGCAGGGCGGAAGGCGCGTGTGGGGTCGTGGGGGCATCCCGTCCCGGACCGGGTAGCGAGCATGGCGCTCGATCCGTTCACATTTGGGGCGCCGGTTTCCTCAGTCGGATGCCCTCGGCGGCCCGCGCTCGCGCGGTTGTGGCTCCCTCACGCGATGTTTCGACAGTCTTGCATGGGAGCGCTCCCGCAGCAAGTGGGAGCGTTTTTGTCTTCGCTCCAGTGTGGTCAAACGGCCCCTGACCTGCCGATCTAGCGGCACCGCGGGGTTTCGCGAACGTTGGCCCGGTGTTTCGATCTTGTTTTGGGTCTTTCACAAAGCCGTAACGGGTACTACAGTTCAGCCAACGTCGATGGGAGCGCTTCCATTGATGTCGATGCAAGTAAGCGGGGGACAACACTACAGGGGAAGCCGCCAGCACCATCGGCGGACCCACAACCGCTCAGCCGCAGAGCTGGTGGCGGGCCAGCCCGGACTCCGCCACCAGCGTCTCACCCCCCGGTCGAGAGGAGGTGGAACCAGAGCCACTCGCGTGGCCCGGCTCCCGCGCGACATGCGCGACGAGGAGGGAAGATCCTCTCGCGCGTGTGTAACTGATGGTGGGGACGGGGGTTGCCCTCCCCGTCCCCACACCCACTCAGATAGAAGATAAACCCCACCGTCAAATGGGGTAATCGGTCGTCGGGTCAGGCGTACGGCGCCCGACCGGTCGACCTGCTCTAGTCAAGACTGCTTTCCAAGACGGCATCGGACCCAACGGACCCATGCTTCACCGCACCGCCGTCGCGCACCACTCCGACGCCGTCCGCCGACCTCATCGGCCGGTCAGCGCGGACCGGCTCCGCCGACCGCCTGTGCTACACCTTCTTGCCCGCCTCCGCCCGACACGCTCGGCACCGACACGCCAGCGGGAGGCCGACACGCGCTGCATGCATCCGACGACGGTCCGCGTGCACGGACCTGGTCGGAACGGCCTTCCCGAACCTGAGCGGGCGGGCGCGGCTCCGGCCGGGTGATGTGGACGATCCTTCGACCGCATCGCCACCCGATCACCCCATTTCCATCCGCCACGATCCGGGTTAGCCTTGGGAGCGCTCCCAGACCAAGGGGGATGGGCCACCACCGAGGAGACCCGAACATGTCCGTACCGACCGAGACCACCGCTGGCGCTACCCCGACCGCAGATTCGGCCAGATCGGCCCTGCTCCGCGGCGTCGAGCCCGACGATCTGTCCCGGGACCCAGCGGTCGACGCTCCGCTCGGCCTGGCGTTCCCGGACGGCTTCGGATGGGGGGCCGCGACATCGGCGTACCAGATCGAAGGGGCGGCGAAGGACGACGGCCGCGGTGAGTCGGTGTGGGACACGTACAGCCACACGCCGGGCCGCACCAAAAACGGCGACACCGGCGACGTCGCGGTCGACCACTACCACCGCTACCCCGAAGACCTCGACCTGATGAAGGGGTTGGGGCTGCGGTCGTACCGGTTCTCCATCTCGTGGTCGCGGGTCCAGGCCGACGGCACCGGCGAGCCCAACCAGCGCGGCCTCGACTTCTACCGCCGCATCGTCGACGGTCTGCTGGATCGGGGCATCGAGCCGATGGCCACGCTCTACCACTGGGACACGCCGCAGGCGCTCCAGGACCGCGGCGGCTGGGAGTCGCGCGACACCGCGTACCGGTTCGCCGAGTACGCCGAGCACGTGTTCGCCGCCCTCGGCGACTCCGTGCCGGTGTGGCTGACCATCAACGAGCCCAAGACCGTCGTGCAAAACGGGTACATCACCGGTCACCACGCGCCGGGCAAGCGCGACGAGCCGCTGGCCTACCAGGTCGCCCACCACCTCCAGCTCGGCCACGGCCTGGCCGTGCAGGCGCTGCGCGCCAGCGGCAGCAAGTCGCGGATCGGCCCGGCGTTCAACCTGCACCCCTGCTACCCGGCCGACGACTCGGCCGCCGCGGCCGCCGCCACGCGCCTGTTCGACGGGTACGAAAACCGCCTCTACCTCGACTCCGCGCTGCGCGGCCACTACCCCGAGGACGTGCTGGCCGACCAGGGGCCGGACAGCCCGCTCGTGCGCTCGATCCGCGACGGCGACCTGGCCATCATCGCCCAGCCGGTCGACCTGCTCGCCGTGCAGTACTACACGCCCATCTACGTCACCGCCGACGGCGGCACCGAGCAGCGGCACGCGACGACCGAGGCATTCTGGCAGCAGATCTACCCCGACGGCATGTACGACATCCTGACCCGGGTCACCCGCGACTACGGCCCGCTGCCGATCACCGTCACCGAAAACGGCCTGCCCTGCCCCGACGTGCTCGGCCCCGAAGACGACATCGACGACGTGGAGCGGGTCGCCTTCCTGCGCGACCACTTCGCCGCCGCGCACCGGGCGATCACCGACGGCGTGCCGCTGGAGAGCTACCACGTGTGGTCGCTGCTGGACAACTTCGAGTGGGACCAGGGCTACGACGAGCGGTGGGGCCTGGTCTACGTCGACTACGCCACCCAGCGGCGCATCCTCAAGCGCAGCGCCCTCTGGTACAAGCGGGTCATCGCCGACAATACTGTTTGATCATGAGAGACAGCGTCACCAAGAGGCGGGTCAGCGAAAGCGAGCTGGCCCGCCTGGTGTCATATGCCTTCGGCCCCACGGCGCGGGCGACCGCGTGGCGCGAGTTCGAGGGCGGCACCTACAACGCGGCATACGCGGTGACCCTCGACGACGGCCGCGAGCTTGTGCTCAAGGTGGCCCCGCCGCCCCACCTCAAGCTGCTCACGCACGAGGTCGACCTGATGCGCACCGAGGTCGACTTCTACCGGCGGGCGGCCGCGGTCGGCGTGCCGGTGCCCGAGGTGGTCTACGCCGGCTTCGAGCGCGACCTGCTCGGCACCGACTTCGTCTTCCTCAGCCTGGTGCCCGGCACCGACCTGCACTCCCTTGTGGACGGCCTGCCACCGGCCGAGGTCGCCGCGGTGCGCGGCCAGGTCGCCGGGCTCACCGCCCGTCTACACACCATCACCGGCAGCGGGTACGGGTACCCGCTGCGCGACAGCCGCACCTGGCAGTCGACCTGGCGGGGCGCCTTCGGCGCGATGGTCGACGATCTGATGGCCGACGCGGCGCGCCTCGACAAGCCGCTGCCCGCGCCACCGGAGCGGATCGGCGGCCTGCTGCGGCGGCACGCCGACGTGCTCGACGAGGTGACCCGGCCGGCGTTGGTCCACTTCGACCTGTGGGACGGCAACGTCTTCGTCCAGCGCGACCCCGACGGCTGGCGGGTCACCGGCCTCATCGACGGCGAGCGGGCCCTCTGGGGCGACCCGATCGCCGAGCTCGTCTCGCTGGCGCTGCTGCGCGAGCCGGAGCCGGAGCTTCTGGCCGGCATCGAGCTGACCGCGGGCGCCCGGCGGCGGCTCGACATGTACCGCACCTACCTCTACGTCATCATGGCGATCGAGGGAGCCACCCGCGGCTGGTACGACGCGGAGCGGGTGAAGTTCGAGACCTGGCTAGCGGAACGTATCGACGCACAGTTGGCGTTGCTCTGAGGATCGACCACACTGGTCGGCATGACATTCGCCCCCGGGCTGCTCCTGCACGACCGGTACGCCGTCGTCGAACAGATCGGCGTCGGCGGGATGTCCGAGGTCTGGCTGGCCGTTGACCAGGTGCTCGACCGCCCGGTAGCGGTCAAGGCGCTGACCGCCACCTTCGACGACGAGCCCGATCTGTTCGCGGCGACGTGGCGCGAGGCCAGGGCGACGGCGAAGCTCACGCACCCCCACGTCACCCAGGTTTACGACTACGGAGAGCAACGGCTTGGCGACGGCTCGGTGGTGCCATACCTCGTGATGGAGCTGCTCGACGGCCGCAACCTCGCCGACCGGCTGACCACCGGCCCGCTCCCCTGGCCCGAGGCGGTCCGCACCGCCGCGCAGGTGGCCAGCGGCCTCGCCGCCGCCCACCGGATGGGCGTCGTGCACCGCGACGTCAAGCCCGGCAACGTGATGCTCACCGCCACCGGCGCCAAGGTGCTCGATTTCGGCATCGCCGCGCTGGCCGGTTCCCGCCCCGAGGGCGACGGCGGTTGGCTGGTGGGCACCCCGGCGTACGCGGCGCCCGAGCGGCTCGACGCGGGCCCGCCCGACCCGGCCGACGACGTGTACGCGCTGGGCGCGCTGCTCTACGAGGCACTCGCCGGCCGCCCGCCGCTGCCGGTGGCCACCTGGGACGAGGCGGAGGAGGCACACCGCCGTTCGCCGTCGGTGCCCCCGCCCTCGGTGCCCGGTCTGCCGTCCGCGGTGGCCGCGCTGGTGCTGGCCTGCCTGTCCCGCGATCCCGACCGCCGCCCCCGCGCGCAGGAGGTCGCCGACGCGCTGGAGGCGGCCATCCCGCCGGAGCGCAAGGCCCCGGCGGCCGGCCCGGCGGACGCCCGCCGCCCCGTGGACCGCCGCATGGGCGACGCCCGCCGGCCGGGTCCGCGCTACGCCCGCGGGGTCGCCGCCGCGGCGCCCATGCCGGCCGCACCACCGGCCGGCCCGCGCACGGCCGTAGGGCGCCCGCTGCCACCCGCTCCCCGCGGCGGTGGCCCGGGCGCACGGGTCGAGCGGCGGCGGCGAGGCCTCCGGCCCACGCTCATGATCATGACCGGCCTGCTGCTGGCCGGCGGCCTGACCGCGGCGGCGATCGCCTCGTTCGCGCCGACCGACAACCCCGGCGCGGCCGGCCGCCCACCCGGCGGCGAGTCGGTACGCACCACTCCCCCGCGCACCACCGCGCCGGCCACACCTTCCCCCGCCGACCTCGTCGCCCAGGTCGACCAGACGCTGGAAAGCGCGATCGCGGCCGGCCGCATCGACGACGACGCGGCCGACGACCTGCGCGACGGCGTCGACGACCTGCGGCAGAGCCTCGAAGGCGGCGACCCCGACGAGCTCCGCGACTCGGCGGCCGACCTGCTGGAGCAGATCAACGACTTCAACGAGGGGTCGGTCGCGCAGGAGGCCCGCTTCGACCTGACGCTCGCGCTCGACCCGTTGCTGCGCAACAGCTGAGCCCCCGTCCGCGGGCGTCGATCCGATAGCGTGTGGCGCTGTGGGATCGGGCGATGTGGTCACGGCCGTGCTGGCGGCCGTGGCCGGCGTGGCAAACCTGGCGCTCGCCGCCAAGCTGGTCGTCGCCAGCCGCGGCGGGGCGATGCCCCGGATCTTCGGCCGCCCGCAGCCCCTCCCCCGCCTGCGGGCCGTCATGCACGCCTGCCTGGGGCTGGGGATAGGCGTCGGCTGGTTCGCCAAAGACATCTTCGCGCCCAGTTCCACCGGCGACACCGTGGTGTTCAACGCGGTGCGGGTCCTGCTCGCGCTCGGCATCGTCACGGCCCTGCTGACCGCCTTCCGGTACGCCCGCGACCCCCGTGCGAAGGCCGCCCGCTAGCGCGGTGGCCACAAACGTTTGGCCGGCTTTCGCCGGCCCGGGTAAGGGTTTGGGCACCGCACTAGAGACCTTTCGGGATCAGGGTGACGCCGTCGTGGTGTGCCTCAAGCTTGGGTTGCCCGGGTCCGTGTCAGCGGCGGACCGCTGCTCCCGCCGGAGTACGCGCGGGTCGGCGGCGAGCTGGCGCTCGCCGAGATCCCCGACCCGCGCTGCCAGGTCCGCGCCCCAAGCCCTCTGGGCTGGACCCTTGTCGGAGGGGTGCCGGGCATTTCAGCCGTCCGCTGACCCGACGCCCCTGACGCAGCGTCACCAGCCCGGGGGTCGGAACTTCGAGATCTAGGATTGTGGACATTCCTTGACCCTGGAGGGTGACCGGGACCGGGCAAATTCGACCTTGAGGAGCACCACCAACGGTCTCACCCTGACCCAGAAAGCTCTCTAGTGCGATGGCCTGCCGCAAAGGGCCTGGACAGTCCTTAAACTACATAGGTAGACTGTGGGCGTGGAGGCACTCGGGCGGATCGGGAAAGCCACCGTCGACGTGCTCGGGGTGCTGCTCGACAGCGACGGGCCACGCTGGGGGTTGGAGATCATCAAGCTGACCGGGCGGCCGTCCGGGAGTGTGTACCCGTTGCTGGAGCGCCTGGAGCGGGCCGGCTGGGTGACCTCGCACTGGGACGACGACAGTGACCGGCGGGGGCCGCGCCGCCGGATGTACGTGCTGACCGCCGAAGGCGCCACCGAGGCCCGCCGGGTGCGTGCCCGCGCCGCCGCAAAGCCTGGGTGGCGGCCGGCCGCCGCACCGTCATGAGGGCCGCGCTCCTCGTCGTGCGCTGGGCGGCCGCCCTGCTGCCCGACCCCGAGCGGCGGGCCCGCTATCGCGAGCAGTGGGAGGCCGACGTGCGGGGCGCGGCCGACCTCGACATGTCACCGCTCCGGGTGGCGCTGGGAGCCGCCAGCGCCGCTGGACGCATTACCGCTATCAGCTCGAAAGGAACCCGCATGCTACCTATCGGTCCCCTGGCCCTCGCGATGCGCCTCGTCGGCGGTGACGTCCGCCGCCGGGCGGCGGCGCTGGCCGCGCTGTCCACCCTCACCCTGCTCGGCGGCATCCTCCTGCTGGTCACCGGCTGAGCGAAAGCCCGGTCACCGGCTCAGCGAAAGCCTGGTCACCAGTTGAGCGAAAGCCTGGTCACCGGCTCAGCGAGGCCCGGTGACCAGCTCGGCGACGACGAAAGCGTGACCGTGCCGGCGGGTCGGCAAACCCGCCGGCGCGGCGGACTCAGGCGGTGACCGCGGTCTTGAGGTCGTCGGCGCGGTCGGTGCGCTCCCAGGTCAGCTCGGGCAGCTCGCGGCCGAAGTGGCCGTAGGCGGCGGTCTGCCGGTAGATCGGCCGCAGCAGGTCCAGATCCCGGATGATCGCGGCCGGACGCAGGTCGAACACCTCGCTGATCGCCTTCTCGATCCGGTCGACCGGCACGGCCTCGGTGCCGAACGTCTCCACGAACAGACTCACCGGGTGCGCCTTGCCGATCGCGTACGCGACCTGCGTCTCGACCCGCTCGGCCAGACCCGCGGCGACAACGTTCTTGGCCACCCACCGCATCGCATACGCCGCGGAACGGTCCACCTTGGACGGATCCTTACCCGAGAACGCGCCACCACCGTGCCGGGCGTAACCACCATAGGTGTCCACGATGATCTTCCGACCGGTCAGACCCGCATCACCCATCGGACCACCGATCTCGAACCGGCCGGTCGGGTTCACCAACAACCGGTAACCCTCGGTCTCCAAGCCCAGCCCCTCCAACTCCGGGGCGATCACGTGCTCACGCACATCCGGGGTCAGCAGCGACTCCAGCGAAATGTCCGCCGCGTGCTGGCTGGAGACCACCAC
>NZ_JBQHDG010000030.1:0-129093 GCF_052068095.1 Phytohabitans sp. LJ34
CCTACTACGCTCAACACCAGCCTCGCGCGGTGGCTGGAGTCAACCACTGAAGTCTCCACAGAACCCGGGGCGGTTCATTACGGATGAGGTCCGCCGGGCTGGGCGCTTACTCAACTGCCGCAGACAAGGCGCGTCCCACCTTCAGGCGCGTCACCGTGCGTTACCGGTGCGCTAGCCTACGACGGTGCACCCCGGGCCCAGCGACGGGTGGTGCCCAAACTAGCGAACATCGAGCTCGGTGAGATCTCGCTGGTGCCGAAACTCAGCGACACCTGGTGCCGGAACTCACGAACAAAGCCACCGCCAACAAGCTTGACCCTGTTAGGACGGGCAAGACCACATCGCCCGAGGAGGAGGACGAGTTGTCGTCATCAGTGCTTGCCATGTCAATGTCGGTCGACGGATACATCGCCGCCCCCAACGACAACCCGAGCAACCCGGGCGGCGACGGTTTCAGCCGCCTGCACGAGTGGGGCTTCGACCCAGACAGGCAGACCTTCCGGACGTCCGGACCGGGCGGGGCGGTGATGGCCGAGATTCTCGCCACTGGCGCGGTCGTGTCCGGACGGCGTACCGCCGAGCAAGCCGACCATTGGGGCGGCGACCACCACGGCGACGGGAAGACCCCCGCCTTCGTGCTCAGCCACCGCCCACCGGACCCGTCGGTCGCGAACTACCCGCTGGTGAAGTACGTCACCGACGGCATCGAAAGCGCGATGGCCCAAGCCAAGGCGGCCGCCGGCGACCGCAACGTGCACGTGATCGGCGCGTACACCGCGCAGCGCGCGATCGAGGCCGGCGTGCTGGACGAAGTGCTGATCCACCAGATCCCGGTGCTACTCGGCGGCGGCCGGCGTCTGTTCGAGGTGCTGCCGTCGCGCGTCGAGCTGGAAATCATCCGGGTGATCGACACCCCGGAGGCCACCCACATCCGCTACCGCATCCTCCGCTGACTCAGCCGCCGGCTCCTGCGCGCGGTCAGGCAGCCTAGCGGGGCGCAGGGTCATCGTGCAGCTTGGGCATCCCCGCTAGTTCTGCCTCTGCTGGGAATCTGGAAGCTCCTGGGCTCCCGAGGCGAACCGGCGCACAGCAAACCTCGACACCCACCTCGCCGAATTTCGTGAACTGATCAGCCAACACGCAGCCTTTTTCATCGTGACGGTGCAGGTCACGGCAGGTGGAACCCTGGCGCGCCAGCGCCGCGGCGCCCGCCGCGTCGGCTGTGAAAATCGCTGTCCGGTTGTCGGAGCACAGTGATAGAAAGCCGGGTGCACAGATTTCTCACGTTCTCTGATCATCTGCGGCTGATTGACGAAGGGTCGACCGCCTTCCGCGCCGCGGTCGCTGCGGCGCCCAGCCTCGACATGCAGGTTCCGACCCATCCCGAGTGGACGCTGTTCGATCTCGTGCAACACGTGGGCATGGCCCGCCGCAAAGCAGCTGCCATCGTGGCCGCAGGGCCTGCAGACGCTCCCCCGGAGAAGTTTGCTTGGGAGGACGGCACGGGTGCGCTTCGGGAACGCGAGGCTCTGTTGGCCTGGTGGACCGAGTCCGTGGAGCGACTGACGAGCGCGCTGCGTGAGGCCGGCCCGGACCGCGGTTGTTGGACGTGGTGGGGTGACTCGCAGTCACCGCAAACCTCCGGTGCATGGGCACGGCGCCAGGTTCCTGAGATCGCGGTGCACACCTACGATGTCCAGCTCACCGTGGGTGCCCCGCAGCCGCTGCCGGAGGAGGTCGCCCTCGACGGTTTCGACGACTGCCAGTTCACCCTCTGCTCGACGGATGTCGCCTGGCCGCATGAACCCGCCGTCGTGGATTACTACGCCACCGAGGGCCGCTCTTGGCGCCTTCGGCTGTCCCGCGACGGCGCATGGGCCGCCCGCCTCGGCGCGCCGGCTGCCAGCGAGGACCCGGACACGGCCGACGCCTCCGCCCGGGGCATGGCCAGTGACCTGGTCCTGTTCTTTTACGGCCGCATACCGCCGGATTCGCTGAAGCTGGAGCTGGACGGCGACCGTCGCATCTTCGACCAGCTCATCGCCTGGGACCCGTCCGTGTAACAACGGCTGACCCGCACTACCCGAGACGAGAAGGCATTCGGACGGTTGGAATATCTGACGTCGCCAGCAAAGCAGTGCGCGGTGCGGGCGTGATACTCACCGTGCCGTGGGTGGTATGCGGCGTGGTTAGGATGCTGTCGTGCCTCGATTGGTGGTGATCTTTGGAGGGGTGGCATGGCGAGGCCGCGGTGGACGTCGATCGTAATCAGTGTCGCGGTGATCGCCGCGGTCAGCGTCTGTGGATGGTTCGTCGTTGTGCGAAACAACGTGCTGGCGCCTCTGGTGTGTTTCACCACCGGCGATCAGGGGGCGATGATCGAGATGTTTGAGGATGATCCGCTCTATTCAGCGACGCCCGAGGGCGGCCACCTCAGCGAGGCGAAGGCAACAACCTATGACTGTGACAACGGGCACGGCGGCTCTCCGACGAACCCGCAGTTCGCCCAGGTGACTCGGTTGTACACGGTGCCCACTGTGTACAACTTGGCGCAGCTACGGGAGCGGTTCACTCCACCTGCCACGGCCGCCGGTTGGCTGACCAACGGGGAAAAGGACGACGGCGACGACCCGGCCTCCTTTGCTCCGTGCGATACTGCAAGCTATTCGGTGAGCGAGTTGCCGATGCTTGGATTTCGTCTCACCACGGTCCGCTGGGGCCGGAGCTTGAGGTCACGTTGGACGCTCGTCGGGTAGAAGGCTCGCTCTGTAGCTAGCGTGATCTGAACCGCCGCTGATCTTGACCTTGCTGGTGCATCCCGACCACCACCGAATTTGCCGGTCAACGGATCTGCGACCGGCGCCGGTCAGCGGCGAACCCGTCCTGCTGGAACGGATGCTCGACAACCTGGTCGACAACGCAGTCCGCTACAACCGGTTGGAGCAACGCCTCGAGACAGCCGGCATCGTCCCCACAGACCCGCATCGTAGATCCGTGGTGGGCCAGCTGATTCTTGAACGATACGTGAGCCTTGATCACGTGTGCTCTTCTGTGCAGACAAGGCGCGTCCCACCTTCAGGCGCGTCACCGTGCGTTACCGGTGCGCTAGCCTACGACGGTGCACCCCGTGCCCAGCGACGGGTGGTGCCCAAACTAGCGAACATCGAGCTCGGTGAGATCTCGCTGGTGCCGAAACTCAGCGACACCTGGTGCCGGAACTCACGAACAAAGCCAATTGCCCTACCCTGAGCCGTCGACCGGCATCCAGTTAGCGGGAGGCGGGTCCAGGTCGTATTGCCGATACGGCTCGTCGCCGCATGGCACACCGGCGAACCGGCTGCGGTCCTTCGCGGCGCGGAAGGTGTTGCGGCGGGCGACGGTGAAACATGCATCTTGCAGCTCCCGAATCTCGGCCCACCGGTCGAGCATCTCGGCGGGTGTGCTGCACCACGTCGTCGGTCTCGAGCCGGCCGGACGGCACTCGGTAATACATCAGCTTCCCGGCGGCGTACGCCCGCAGCCGATCGGTGCGGGCGACCACGAATACGTCCGCAGCGGCGGCGGCCGGCCCATTTCGCTGTGGACGTGACGGCGGACGCCGGATCGGTCAGCGGGCATCGGACCCACCCCTGCCCCACCGGGTCCAGGGTGCGTACGTGCCAGCTCGCGCCATCCGCACCTGTGCCGCCGACCTCGCTGCCGGCAGGCAGTCCCGCGAGGACGTGGGCGGCGTTGGCGTAGTCACCGCCTCCGCCGACCGGACACCCGGCCGTAACGGGTCACGAAGCCGGGGAAAGCGATCCGGGCGAGGGCAACGCCCAACCCTGCAGCCGGTACTCAGAACTCGACGGCCATACGCGCGCCGACGGGCATGGCCATCCCGGCGACGTTCGTGAGCGCCTTGATGACCCGGCTCTGGTGCGGGTGCCCGATGATTCGCTTCCTCGGCAATCTCGCCGAGCGCCGCTCAGGCTTCCCGGCTCGGTGTCGCCGAACTTGGCCGAGCTGTGGCCGCAGCATGGGCCACGAGTTCGCGCAGCCGCCGGATCGTGGTCGACAGTCACATGCCTGCGTGTTGCGGTCTCGATACCGGATCCGCCGCTGATCGATCCGATGTGGTTGTTTTACGTCGTTGCCGCTGGACGTATCAAGGCGTGGTCCGCCCACACCGTCGAACTGATCGTCACCAACCGCACCTACCTGGGCGAGAAGAGCTTCCGTGACATCGTCGTCGCCGACGCCCACGAGGCCATCATCACCGAGAAGCAGTTCGACCTCGCCCAGCGCATCCTCGGCAAACGGTCGACCGAAGTCGGCAGCCGCGCCGCCAACCCTTCCGACTACGCCCTGACCGGCAAGATCCGCTGCCCGCAATGCGGACGCGGCTACATCGGCACCGCCGCCAAAGGCCGGTACAAGACCTACCGCTACTACACCTGCTGGAGCCGCGCCCGCTACGGCACCAAGGCCGGCTGCGACGTCCACCGCTTCAACGCCGACGAGATCGAAGAAGCCATCACCACGGCACTGCTCGACTTCTACACCACTCGCGACGACCTCATCAGCCAAGCCCTCACCACCTTCCAGGAGCGCCACACCGCCGCGACCGGCGACCTACGCGCCCAGCTCGCCAGCGTCGAGCGCGAACTACACGAGGCAGCCGCAGCCACCGACCGTTACCTGATCGCGTTCGAACGCGGCGCACTCGACGATGACGACACTCAGATCCGTCACCGGCTCGCCCGACTCGAGGACCAGGCCCGGCAGCTACGCGGCCGCAAGGCCGAACTCCAACTCCAACTCGACCAACCACCACAGGCACTCAGCCCAGCCGATCTAGCCGCGATCAGCAACGCAATCCGAGAAATCCTCACAAGCCAGGAACCCCCGAACCCGCAAAGCCCTCTTCGAGTCCCTCGTCCACGAGATCACCGTCATCGGCGACGACGCGGTCAGACCAGTCTTCCGAGTCCCCCTCGCCGGAACGACGAAAGGCCGACCCTCGACGGGCCAGCCCTCGACGGAAACCAGGTGGTTCGCGCACTTACAACTATGGTGGGCGATACTGGGATCGAACCAGTGACCTCTTCGGTGTGAACTGCTGGCGGCATGGTCGCCTGAGGTTGCTCACGAGATCAGACCGTCTGCACGGATCTCGTCCAGCCTCGTTCGGTTGCTGGCGTTGCTGTACTTCGCTGCTGTACTGGCCGTCTCGACGAATCTCGATGGCTGCGCCCTGCCCAAGTGGCGCACACTTCTCGATGGGGAGGAGTCCATGGCATCTGAACGACGTCAACGGCGCCGGGAGCGGCGAGCGCTGGGCCGTCCTGCCGCCGTGTCACAACCGGCCCTCCCAGCCGCGGGGGTCATCCCGGTGTCCGAGACCGCCGCAACACCCAAGCGCAAGCAGGAACCGTGCGAACGATGTGGAGCTGGCTGTAGGTCTGAGAAGTATCCATACGGCTGGGTGTGCAAGGTCTGCGCCGACGAGCTCGACCGGTACTACCTCATCATGTTGGGCATGGTCGGTGGGACTCATGAAAGCGCCTACCTTGCCGACAAGCGGAAGGGCACCGTGCCGGATCTCAGTGCGCCAGCGAGGCGGGATCGTCGAGCGCGATCGGCGTAGCCAAGGCAGTATCCGGCGTACAGGCCGACTCGTCCGTCGTGTCCCTGGTCGCGTTCGACGGCAGGCCGTTGACCTGCTGCTTCTCTTGGCATCGATGGTCGTTGCTGGTCAACGTTGGTCGGCGTCTGCCGGCCCGGCAACGGCCCATACGGCCCCACGACGGCCCAACAAGGCCGACCGTGGGCAGCGCAAAGTGGATGGACTCCGGCCGCGAAGCCTCCGTACCGTATGCGAGGCCATGAGCAGCGAGATACCGACAGTCAGCGCCGCCAGGGACGTGGGACCCGGCGGAACGATTCGTTTCGCCATCGGCACGCTGACGGGCCTGAGATCCAGCACCTGGCGCATCTGGACGCCGAAGCACACGACTGACGTGTATCTCGCGCCTCGAGGCATCGCGGGGGTTCAGAAGATCAGCCTCCACGCCAGCGGGAACTGGTCCTACTCCTTCGTCTCTGACACGAAGGCCGCGCCCTTCGTTCCCGAGGGAGCTAGCCGTCATATCGACCTTTGGGAGCAAGCACCACCGTTCGATGCGGGATGGCGCCGGGGCTATTCGATCATAGTGCCCTGGACTGACTTGCGTAGATGGCCGGAGGTCGAGCGAGGCGACGTTGTCTTTGCGCCACATCCAGGCGATGGCTACTGGGTGTACGTGGAGATCGTGTTCGTGGCCGCCGGCACCCAAACCCGGCTGGTGCTCGACGAGATGTATGCCTTGGGGAACATGCGGCTGGTCGACGGTGGAGAAGTAAAGATCATCGCTCGGCGCGTGCGACCTTCCTGGGAAGAAGCGGGCAGGCTGGCCGCTGCGCGAGAGCAAGCACTTCAGGACGCATGGGCGAAGGTAGGGCCGACATTGTATTCCGCGTCAATGCCGCGCATTACCATCCACGGCAACCAGAGCGACGGGACGAGGTTTAGCGCTGATCTTGCGGTTCGCCCGTTGCCTCCCGGACAGATGGTGATCTGTACCCGAGAGCTTGAGATCTCACGGATGGTTCCTTGACCCCCAGGCAACGATCATGGATCGCGAGACCTGCACCGGCCGTAGCCTGACCTGGGCCGATGAGTCCATCGACGTCCACGGGCGTCCGGTCATGCGCTCTCCCGTTGTCACCCAGTTAGTCACTCAAGACGACTCGATCGACCGACGCGTATTGGCGGAACCTTGCCATAATGCCAGAGTGGAATTCACGGAGACCTTCGCTGCTACTGCGGCACAGATTCTTCCTGTACTAGCGTTCGCCGCAGCCGTTGAACTCAATACTCACACGCGGGTTATTGGCCGGATTCGCACTCAATTGGCAAACAATAGGCTACATGAACGGGAACGAAAGCGACTTCCACGCAGGCTCTTCTTGGAGTTTGTGATGGGCTTTGTCTACTTCATTGTAATGGGCCTTGCCGTGTGGGCGGAACTCGCATGCCTGGATGTACTGACACATAATAACGATCCCTTGTTTGGTGTGAAGTTCGTAACTCTCGTTGTAGGACTTTCATTCGGGCTTCTCGCCTTCATACCTATTGTTACGTTAATCGTATATATGTACACGATCAATTGGCGCACCCCGAGCCTCTGGTCTCGCACAAAAACCGATCCAGACATCCCGTCTGCCGTCGACCCGCCCGAAGAGGGGAGCGGGCCGCCGCCCGGGGCGCCACGTCAAGCGGACCTTGACAGTCGGACGGCGGCTGGCGCCCCGGGCGGCGGTCTGCTCGGCTTGCCCGGGTCGATGGCAGACGGGACGGCCGAGCGCCCACCCACGGACCGCGACCCGCCCGCGGTCCTCCGGCATCCCGGAGCCGGAGCGCCCCCGCCGGAGGCGCAGTAAGCCCAACCACCCCACGGCGCGTAACCTCGCCGACGACGCCCGCGCGGCGACCACGCCGCGCGCCAGCTCGCCGGCCGGCTGCCGGCCCAGCAACATCACGAACCCTCGGCTCAGTCTGTCGATCTTCGGCTGTCCCGAGGGGCGTTCTCCTCGCGCCAGCCGACGGGCGTTAGGCGTGACCGTGGCGACCGGCCGAGGGAGCCGCGGGCACGCGCCCAGTCGGCGGCGCGGGCGGCCCGTTTCGGGCCGCCTTGAAGACGTACAGAAAGTTCTCACAGGGCACAGCCGGCAGTCGTGCCCGGCATCGCCTGCCCGGCATCGCCCGGCATCGCTGGCGACCGGCAGCTGGCTGGACATGCTGGCAGTCCGCGGCCGGACAGGCAGCCCCGTCGGGGTCATGGCTGATGGTTGACACTCGCATCGCCGGCATGACATTCCGACCGTTGGACGCCTACCCTTCCCGGCATGACCGTGGAGAGGCGCGAGCAGGTGTTCGTCAGCAGCACGTTCAAGGACCTGGTTGAGGAGCGTGCGGCGGTGATTCAGACCCTTCTCGAAGCTGACTGCATCCCGGCAGGCATGGAGATGTTCCCGGCTTCCGACAGCGACAAGTTTGACCTCATAAAGCGGGTCATCGACCTCTGCGACTATTACGTGGTGATCATTGGTGGCCGGTACGGCAGCGTTGACGCCGAAGCAAACCTGTCGTACACCGAGATGGAGTACGACTACGCCGTGGAGGCCGGGAAGCCGGTCATGGCGTTCCTACACGGTGATCCCGGCAAGCTGATCGGCGAGAAGCTGGACCTTGAGAGCGACCTGCGCAATAAACTGGACGCCTTCCGCCAGAAGACCGAGCGGCGGATGGTGAAGTTCTGGAACGAGTTGGGCGACCTGAAGGGACAGGTTGCGTTGGCGATGATTCAGATCCGCAAGTCGCACCCCGCCGAAGGATGGATCAGGGCGAGCGAAGCCATGACACCCGAGGTGAAGGCTGAGCTTGCCGAGCTGCGGGCCAAAGTCAGAGAACTGTCGGCGGACCTGAAGGACGAGCAGCGCCAGCATGCGTCAGCGATAAACACGTCGGATTTGGTGCAAGGCGAGGAGACCGCTCACATTGAGTGCATCCTGGAGTTTCATTGGCAGCGCGTGATCGACGCAGGCAAGGCCTATCGGAGTAGCCGTGCCCAGGGTCGATGGACCGTTACCCCAACGTGGAACCGGGTTTTCAGGCATCTCGGTCCCGAACTGATGGACGAGGCCTCCGAGGAACACTTAATGGAACGCTTGTCCGCACTGTGTCTCGAAATGTCACGCGATGAACTGCTGACGCAGAAGTCGAGCGATAGCGAGGCCGATGACTCCGACAATGGGGGTGACAAGAAGACCGACCAAGAAGGCGAAGACTCGGGCACGAACGATGACGGCGAGGTCGGCCAGGTCTATGAGGCCGAGGTGACCATAGAGAGTTTCAACGATGTGAAGGTGCAGCTTACGGCACTCGGGTTAATCGTCGGAGGGACCAAGCGTCGACCCCCCAGTGACACGCACACCTACTGGCGCTTGACCGAACGAGGGAACAATCAACTGCTGCGGCTGCGCGCGATCCGAAGGCCGACTCTTGTTGAAACCGAGGCTACCGACGACCCTCAGCGTTGAAGCGTCACGGGTGGATGTCGAACTACTGCGGACTGATCAACTCAAGGTGTGCAGCGAAGGATGTGGTCAAGCTATGGAGCGCTGCCTTACCCTTCTCGGCTGTTCCGAGTGACGGCCTGCCGATGACACCGCTCGTGGTGTACGCGCCCATCCCAAGCGTCAGCAGGTGCGGCCTGTCGTTGGCAATCCAGTCGGCAGCTTCGTTGCCAGGGCGAATTAGCTCAGGAGCTACGTGTAGCAGGAGCGAAGTCTCTAGCTCACCAGCGTGCATGTCTTCGTGGCTGTCGGTCACCATCTCCGATTCAGCCCGCGCTCGGTCCCAGTCCCGACCCATCGGGAACAACGTCATCGTAGGGCCGTGCGTGGCCGTGTATTCCTGCACGACGTTGGATAAGACGTAGTTGCCGCCATGGCCGTTGACGAGGACCACGCGTTCAACGCCTGAACGCCGCAGTGATCCTGCGATGTCTTCAATCATCAGGTGCAAGGTGCGGGCGCTGATGCTGACCGTGCCGGGCCAAGAGGCGTGTTCTTGAGAGCACGAAACGGTGAGAGGAGGTAGCAACAACAGGGGATAGGCCTCGGCGAGCTGACGAGCGATCGCACAGGCGACCACGGTGTCGGTCACCAGCGGTAGGAAGGCGCCGTGCTGCTCGAAGCTACCTACTGGCAGGACGGCTACGGCCGCGTCGCGCCGACGCTCATCTTCGGCCGTTGCGGTCGTGATGAGGTTGATCAACGGTCATGCACTTCCTTCAGCTACCCTTGCGCGAGCTTCTTGATCTCGTGGCTCAGGCTCGATACTTCCTCATCCCGACGCCATGGCACCAGTCGTTCCCGGAGCTCCCGCAGGTCTCGCAGCGCACGAGCTGAGGTAGCGGTGCGGACGGTCCTGACTGCATGGGCACCGATCCTGCACGCGCTCTCCTTGTCTCCCCGTGCAGCGTGAGCTGATGCCAGCCGTGTCAAGCAGATGCCCTGATCGCGTCGCTGGAAGGTCGGCCACGTCGTCAGTGCCTGCTCGAAGACGGGAATCGCTCGGTCGGGCACGTTCAACGCTGCCCAGCAGGTCGCCGACTGCATCTGCATGTACTCCGGTGTGCAGTACTTCGCGACGCTGTCTGCCTCAGCGTCTGGGCGAGTTACCTCCCGCATCGCAGCGTCCAGGGATCGCGCACACGCGTCAGCCTCGCCACGAAGAGCGAACGCGCGTGCCTGCTGTCCGAGGATCGCGGCCCGGATACGCGGCGCGATACGTCCGGCCTCGCGAAGACCGGCGGAGGCCAAGCCAAGTGCTCTGTCCGGACTGCCAAGGTCGCATGCGATGTTCGATTTTCGCATCAACAGGTAAGCCGTTTCAGTTGGATCGTTGATGGCCATGACGTAATCCATCGCGCGATCCGAGTACAGCATCGCATTCGCGGCATCGCCGGCATCCTGGTAGAGCCAGCCTGTCAATTCGTTGTACCGACAGGCGAGCAGAAGCAGATCGGCGCGAACCTCGTTCTTCGCTCTTGGCAGGACGTCATCAAGCAGCGTCGCTTGTGCGCGAACAACGTCGACTAAATGATGCGGGCCCATTAGGTTGTCAGCGCGAACATGCTGGTCGAAGACGCTCCGGAAGTAGTCAACGGTTTCACCGTCCAATGTGGGCGCCACTTGCGGAGACCCGCCGCGGTGCTCGTCGGCAAAACCCAGCTCTTCTTCGTCGCGTCCGTAGATGGTGCAGAAGAGGCGACGGTAGACGGCGTCCACTTGCCCGCCGTGATTCTCCCATCGTGACACCATCGTCTTCAGGCTGGCGGGCGTAGCGATGGTCATCTGATGCCGGCGTGCATGTGCCAGCAGTTCGGCGATCACGCGTGACTGTTTCCACCCCAGCTCCAAGCGTGCTCGCTGGAGCGGCGTCGCGGCGTCCGTAACAGTCTTGGGCGGCATGCTCTCCTCGCTCGAATCGGGTAACAGGCTCGCTCCAAGCAGTATGGCTGATACGGCCGACAAATCGAGGCCTGTTAACAGGTAACTCTCGGTTCCTGTTAACCGTCTGATCTGGCTGCACCCTGCCGTCAGGCGCTGTCATTGGATTCACGAGCGACGTAGCTCGACCCCGAGCAGTCGTCCAGAGGGGACGCGCTCAAGATCTGGGAGGTACATCGTGAAGTTGTACGTGGACGCCAAGGGCAAGCAGGTGACGGTGTCGAAGGACCCCGAGCCGAAGAACGACCAGAACGGCAATCAGCGGTCGGAGAAGGGTACGGGCCGGCTCATGTGGTCGACTCAGGTCTTCGTGCTGGACGAGACCGGTGGCGAGGTGCTCACCGTTACGACGGCTGGTGAGAAGCCGGGCGTGACGGTTGGGCAGCTTGTTCACCCGATCCAGTGGGAGGCGATTCCGTGGGCGACCAACGGGCGTTCGGGCATCGCGTACCGCGCGACGGAGCTGAAGCCGGCGGCTGGCGCTTCGGCGAAGTAGATCCTTTGTACGTCGTGCTGTGTTCGCCATCGGTGTCCGTGGCTGCACCGCACCGTTTAGCGGCCTGACGGTCCGCTAACCCATCAAACCCAGACAGGCCCGGGAACGGACTTCTTCCGACGTTTCCGGTCCGCCGATCACACCAGTGGTGATCGCGAAGTAATCCGTCAGACGTGGCGAGGGGCCGGCACTGGCTCGCAACCTGCCGACCCCCGCCCATCCATCCCGCGTAGAGGGAGGACAACTCGTGTCCAAGTCTAACCCTGGTCGCCTGTTCGGCGGCAGAGGCTCAACGGTGACGGTTATCGAAGACCGGGTGCACCGTTCCTCGATCCGCAAAGCCAAGCTGGCGTTCATCGTCACCGCCGTCGTTGTCGGCATTCTCGCCGCGACGGTCGCCTCGTCGTACCTGCACCCGATCCTCGGCATCCTGCTGGGCACGGTCATCGGCGCCACCGTCGCCGTGCTGGTGGGTGCGTTCGTGCTGATCTGGCCGGTGCTGCGGGTGCTGTGGTGGTGGGCCACCGAAATCATCGCCGCGACCGTGCTGGTCTACGGCTGGACCGCTCTGGCCACGCACACCAACCTGGTCGTGCACCTGATCGTGGTCACCGTCCTGGCCGGTGTGCCGGCGTGCGTCGGACCGGTCCGACGCCGACTGAAGGCGTTCGCCTGGTGCGTCATCGTCCGGCACCGGCTGCGGGTGTGCTTCAACCAGTTCATCATCGCCAACCGATCCGGCTCCCTCCCGCTGATCCTGTGGGCACGTCCCACCCCGGTCGGGGAACGCGTCTGGATCTACCTACGCCCCGGGCTGTCCCTTCGGGACCTGGAGACCCGGCTCGACAAGATCGCCGTCGCCTGCTGGGCGGCCTCGATCACGGTCGAGCGCGCATCCAACCGCAACGCCGCCTACCTGCGGGTTGACATCAAACGCCGCGAGGTGCTGACCGGCACGGTCCGCTCTGGACTGGTCGACGAGGTCCCGGACATGGACGACCTCGGCATCCCGAAGACCCGCACGCCCGCGGCTACCGCCAACCTCGGCGGTCTGGACCTGCCCGACGTGCCAGCCGACGAACCCGACACCGCTTCGCCGTCCCGGCCGTCACCTAGGCCGCAACCCCAACCGGCTCCGGCCGCCTCGACAGCCAACGGCGCCGACGGTGAGGACGTCTCCGACTGGATCTGAGACAGGTCCGTCTACCTCATCTGTCCACACTCGACCGGGCGCGGGAAACCCTGACACGGGTTGGGGTTTCTCGCACCCCCGGCTCGCCTCAACCGAGGGAGCAACCACACATCATGACCATCACCGATCCCCTTGGTAGGGACCGGGTACCGGTCGGGCCGTCGCTGTCCATGTTCGACCCCATGTTCGCGGGCATCGACGAATTCGGCGAACCGGTCTACCTCGACATCGTCTACCACAACCTGCTCGCCGGCGGAGAATCCGGCGGCGGCAAGTCCGGCCTGCTCAACAACGTGGCCTGCCACGCCACCCTGGCCGCTAACACCCGGCTGGTGCTGTTCGACGGCAAGCTCGTCGAGCTCGGCGCCTACCGCAACCTCGCCGACGCGTTCGTCGGCTACGACATCGACCAAGCGCTGTCAGTCCTACGGCGACTGCTGAAGGTCGCCATCAACCGCTACTACTGGCTGCTGGCCCAGCGGCGCCGCAAGGTGCTACCCACCGATGACCTGTCCGTCATCGTCACCATCATCGACGAACTCGCCGTCTATGTGACGCTACTGGGCACCAAGGCCCAGCAAGAGGAGTTCGCCACCCTGATCCGGGGTCTGGTCTTCCTCGGCCGTGCCTGCGGCATGCCCGTCGTGGCCGCCACCCAACGCCCGTCCTGGGACATGATCCCGGCCAGCCTGCGGGACCAGTTCGGCTACCGCGCCGCGTTCCGCTGCACTAGCCGCAACTCCTCCGACATCGTGCTCGGGCAGGACTGGGCCGACCGCGGCTATAACGCCGTCGACATCCCACCCACCAATCCCGGCGCCGTCCTGCTGCTGGCCGAGCGAGGCGTTCCTCGCCTGGTCAAGACGGCCTACCTGACCGACGAGCAGATTTACAACATCGTCGACTACGCCGAATGGATCCGCCGCCCCACCAATCCGGCCGGCCTCAACGGCCACCGCCGCGAGTGGGAAATGGCCGCCTAACTGGCGCCCCCAACGTTCTCGGCCGACAGCACCGGAACACGCCTCGCAAGCAAGCCGGCGCTGTCGACCTCCTGACCACCTTCCGAAAGGACGTGGCTGCCATGAAGCCTACGCAAAAACCGTCCACCAACGTCAACGGACCTCGACCGCCTCGTCTGGCCGGTCTGCTCGGCATCACCGACCTCGGCGAGGTGACGCCGGCCGAAATCCTGCGCGGCGCCGCCTGCTACCTCCAGCTGCACGGCTGGCACCAGGGCTCCCTCTACGCCGACGAAAACCCCACCAATTTGACCCCGGCCGCCTGCGCTCAGGGCGGCATGGGCATGGCCGCTTTCGGCAAGCGCATCCCGGACACCGGCCACAACGTCGAGATGCGCGACTTCCGCCGCGCGAGCGCCTTCTTCAACGACTACCTCAACCTGGTCGGCGCCAAGCCGGCACCCACCGAGGACCAAGAGGAATGGGAAGGCCCCTCGGTCGGCGACTGGAACGACGACCCCGACCGCACCTTTACCCAGGTTCACGCGGCGCTGTTGGCCGCCGCAGACGAATGGGAACGCACGCACGCGCCGCTGCCGGTGCTGAATCTGCCGGGCGGTGATAACGCATGAACACCGTCAAGCCGGTATTGACAGCTAAGGCCTCCCGGCCGCGTCGCCGGATGGTCGTGGAGAACGACGAGTTCGCCGCGTTCGCCCGCCGGATCCTTCGCGCCCACGGCAAGCGGGTCGCTACCGGCGATGTCGAGGCACTCATCGACCTGGTGGCCCTGTCCACTGTGCTCGACATCGTCATCGCTGAGGCCGTGAACGGCCTACGCCGGCACGGCTACTCCTGGGCCGAGATCGGCACCCGACTCGGTATCAGCCGCCAGGCCGCGCAACAGCGGTGGGGCGGTGACGAGTCATGACCCGTACCGGTCACGCCGCCGTGTACGACGCGGTGTTCGAGCAAGCGTGTCGCTACGCCGACCTCGTCGGCAGGATCCGGGGCTGGGTTGACGCCACCATGCCCGATCCCAACTTCCCCGACTTCGTACCCCTCACCGCCGAAGAGGCAATGACCGAAATCCGGCGTCTGTTCGACAAGTACGACGCCGAACAGGCCACACCCGGCGGTGATCGCCGATGACCACCGCTACGGCCGACATGATGCTGCGAAACCGGGACCTGGATTTCCTGGTCGACCATCGCGGCTTCTTCCTGGAGTTCTACGACCCGGACGGCAAACGGTTCGGGTTCCCCACCTTCCCCTACCACTGCGCCCCCGACGGCCTGGTAACCCGTCGCCAACTCCGCGCAGCTGGCCTACGCCCGGCCGGTCAACCCGTCGTCGCGCAAATTCTGTGGCGGCACCGCAAACACCGCCGGATCGCCTACCTCTACCGCCGCGACCTGGCCAAGCCCAAGCGCGAGCCGACTGACGCACAGCTCATCGCGGTGTCCAAGGCGCTGCTGGCCCGGCGGACCTGTCCGACCTGCGAGCAGGTCAAGGACTACTACATCCCCCGCCGTACCGGCGAATGCCTCGACTGCAACCCGGAGGTCAACTAATGACCACCATCCCGGACCCTCCGTCCACAACGGACGAGTTCTGCATGTGCAGCGCTGACGTCTATGTCGAGTGGCCTGACCTCGACCAACCCGGCATCACCGTCCATGCCGTCACCTGCTCCGGCTGTGGCCACCGCGACCTGTCCTACAACGAGGGCGGCTTCTACGAGCCTCCCACCGACGCCATCTACCACACCGACCCCGGATGGGAGGTCCCTGATGACCACGCCTGACCCCATCGATGTCACCCCGGACGTTCCCGGCTGCCACTGGTGCTTTGAGGGCAACACCCCCAACGGCATCCACCCGATGTTGGGGCCGGTGTTCATTCCCTGCCCGTACTGCTTCGCCCGCTGCGACGGCTGCCGTGGCTATGGCCTGTTCTCGGCCGACTTTCAGTGTTTGGGCTGCCTGGTCGAAGACCTCATCGGACAGGGCCTGGCCCCGGTCTTCTGCCCCACCTGCACCGGCGTGGTCGACCTCATCAAGATGCACACCCCACAGGAGGCGACATTCCATGTCCTCCACCACCACTAAACCCACTCCGACCCGCCCGGCTCGGGGGGTCCGGCTTGAGGGTGGCGTCCTGGTCCTCATCGTCCTGGTCGTCGGCGTCTTTGCCGGCGCGGCCTCGTTCACCCACGTCAAGGACTGGACCCTCGACAACTCCCCACCTGGCACCGGCACCTGGTTCGGCTGGGCCAACGCCGTCATCTCCGAACTCGTCCCGATCGCCAGCCTGCTAACCATCCGCCGCCGCAAACGACACGGCGGCCCGATCGGCTACCCGATGGCGCTGCTCATCGCCGCCGCCTGCCTATCACTGGCCGCACAGCTCGCGGTCGCCAAACCCGGCCTGTCCGGCTGGCTGCTGTCGGCCGTGCCAGCACTGGCATTCATGGCCCTAGTCAAACTCGTCCTGGCCCCGGTCAAAACCTCCACACAGGACAAGACCGTCGATGTGCCTGCCGAGTCCAACCAGGACAGTCGGCCTGACGCCACATCGGCCACTGAACCGGAAATGGTGACGGTACCGGCGGCTACCGCGCCGCCAACCTTTGTGCCGGACGTTCCGGTGCATCTGCTGCCGACCGCCCGCTACGCGGTGGTCAACCACCGGCAGACCACCGGCCAGCCCATCACCGCCGCCCAGCTCGCCGGCCGGCTGTCCATCAGCCCGGACATCGCCGGGCAGCTCCTGGCCGAACTGGGCGAACCCGCCAACCCGCACACGCCGGCACTACCGGCCCGGGTCAACGGCACCCACCTACCTGTCAACCACTGACCGCGCGGGTGGGAAGCCGCTCAGGTTTCCCACCCCCCGGGCAACCGCCCTGTCTCACTCCAAGAAGGAGCAACACCCCATGGCTGACATCACCTACACCCACCCCGACGTGCTGACCATCGGCGTGCGGGACGGCTGGGCCGACCCCGAAACCGACCCCACCCGGATCGACTGGCCAACCCGCCAAGCCACCGCCGCCATCCCCTTCCACGTCGTCGACGGCCGCCCGGTCAACCCCTGCGAGAAGACCGCTGTCCGCTACGGCCGCAACCGGCTCGGCCACTGGGGCGAACACCTCGCCGCCGACGCCCTCGTCTTCGCCAACGACACCGACGGCCACCGCTGGATCGTCATGGTCGAACGCGCCGACGGCAACGGCTGGGCCCTACCCGGCGGCAAAGTCGACCCCGGCGAAAACCCCACCACCGCCGCCATCCGCGAACTGGCCGAAGAAGCCGGCCTCAGCATCCCCGACGCCACCTGGCACACCACCCCACCGCGGTATGTGCCCGACCCCCGCGCCAGCGACGAATCCTGGATGGTCACCGTCCTATCCCGCACCCACCTCGGCAATGCGCCCCGCGACGGCTTTCCCGCGGTCATCGGCGCCGACGACGCCGCCCGAGCTGCCTGGGTCCGCGCCGACACCTACCGAACCCTGACGGACTACATCCACACCACCTACCAGGGGCGCGTCTTCGCCGCCCACCAGCGCATGTTGGCCACCGCGCTTGACGACATCACGTTTGTCCAAGGGGGACAGTGATGACCAACACCAGCACGCGTATCGAGTGGACCCAGACCAGTTGGAACCCGGTCACCGGCTGCACCCGTGTCTCGTCCGGTTGTGACCACTGCTACGCCGACGCCATCGCGACCCGGTTCGCCGGCACTCCCGCTTTCCCCAACGGCTTCACGCTCACCCTGCGCCCGGAACGGCTGACCGACCCGCTGCGGTGGCGCACACCTCGACGGGTGTTCGTCAACTCCATGTCGGACCTGTTCCACGACAACGTGCCAGACCGTCACATCGCCGACGTGTTCGCCGTCATGGCACTTACCCGGCAGCACACCTACCAACTGTTGACCAAACGGCACGCCCGCATCCGGTCTCTACTGTCCCGGCCCGACTTCCTGCGCCAGGTCGCGGAGGCCGCCTCCGAACTGATCGGCTCCGGTGTCCGCACCAAAGGCATGGGTACCGGCTGGACCGCCACACCCGGCCCGCACGGCCACATCTGGACGCCCCCATGGCCGCTACCCAACGTCTGGGTCGGCGTCTCCGTCGAAAACCAGCACTGGGCCGACATCCGCGTGCCCGCACTACTCGACACCCCGGCCGCGATCCGCTGGCTGTCCTGCGAACCACTCCTCGGCCCGATCGAACTTCGCACGGACTGGCTGCGGCCGATACCCGGCTGCGCCTTCGCCAACCCCGACGACGGCCTCTGCGCCCACCCGCAAGCGGCCACACCGGAATGCCACCGGCACAGCGACTGCCCACCAAACCCAGACACCTACCGGGGCATCAACTGGGTCGTCGTCGGCGGTGAATCCGGCCCGGCCGCCCGACCGATGCATCCCTTCTGGGCGTGGTCCCTGCGCGATCAATGCGAAAGCGTCAGCGTGCCGTTCTTCTTCAAGCAATGGGGCACCTGGGCACCACTCGCACCCAGCCGCGGTAACCCCGGCGCCACGCTTATCTTGCTCCTGCCGGACGGCACCCGCTACCTGAGGGCCAACGGTCAGCTTGAGCCGCCCACCGTCGCCTACCTGGCCCGCTACGGCAAAACCCGCGCTGGCCGCCTGCTCGACAGCCGCACCTGGGACCAGTACCCAACCGGCTGCGACGGTGACCTGCCATGACCATCCACGTCACCGCCGTCCACCACACCCTCCACACCTGCCCGGCCGACCCCGAGCCGCACGTCGTCGACACCCACCGGACCGTGCTGGCCGTCATCGACGGCGGGCCTTGCCGGGCACCGGTCACCATCCGCTGCGGTGACACCGTTACCGAGATCCCTTGTGGACGTCACGAACCGCGACAGCGGCAATGCGGCGCCTGCCGGATCATCGTCACCGAACACACCGTCACCAGCACCCACCCCACCGGGGTAGCTGCGTGACCGCTTCGACGCTGACCCCTACACCCGGAACCCACGCGGCTCCGGGTGTGGCGGCCTACGCCGAACCGGCACCCATCCACACCTACACCGCCACCGGCTCCGCCCTCCAACGGGCCGGCCGCGACGACTACCCCGCCTGGCTCCACCACGTCAAAGCCGCCGCCGGCTGCACCCGCCCCATCCGGCTGGTCGGCACCATCGACACCGTCGACCCGGCCACCGGCCAGCGGCTGTCCCGACGCCACACCAGCCAGATGCCCGACGCCGCGATCTACAAAGCCTGCGGGAACCGGCGTGGCAGCGTCTGCCCGGCCTGCGCCGGCATCTACCAAGGCGACGCCTACCAGATCGTGCGCACCTTCCTCATCGGCGGCAGGGGCGTCCCGCAGACCGTCTCCCGACACCCGGCCGTGTTTCCCACCCTCACCGCGCCGTCGTTCGGCGTCGTGCACAGCCGGAAGGTCAAACGGCACTCCTGCGCCAACCGCAAACGCTGCGACTGCCGACCCGAACCCTGCCACGCCCGCCGCGACCACGGCCTCTGCGCCCACGGCCGGCCGGCGGTCTGCTGGGCCCGCCACGAGCTCGGCGACGCCATCCTGGGTCAGCCGCTGTGTCTGGACTGCTACGACCACGACCACCAAGTTGTGTGGAACCTGTTCTCCGGAGAGCTGTGGCGGCGCACCAAGCAAGCCGCGGAACGCTACCTCGCCCGCCTGGCCCGGCAACGTGGCATCCCACCCGTCGAGGTGGTCACCGAGTCCGGCAAGGTCCGCCGCGTCCCACCGGTCCGGCTCGCGCACGGCAAAGCCGCGGAGTTCCAAGCCCGGGGAGCGGTCCACTTCCACGCCCTGCTGCGCCTGGACGGCATCGACGGACTCGACCCGGCCGCCGTCGTGCCGCCACCGCCCGGGTTCAGCACCGTCGACCTCGAAGACGCCATCCGGTACGCCGCCACCCACGAGGCCTTCCACACCCCCGACCACCCGGACATGCCCGAAGGGTGGCCGATCGCGTGGGGCGACCCCGACAGGGGCCTCGAGGTACGGCACATCACCCTCACCGGATCCGGCGAGGTCACCGACAGCATGGTCGCCGGCTACCTCGCCAAATACGCCACCAAATCCACTGAGGCCACCGGCCACACCTCCACCCGCCTACACGCCGACACCATCGACCAACACGCCGACCCCGACGGCGACCACACCGCCCGCCTCATCGACGCCTGCTGGCGACTAGGCCGACCACAACACACGCCCGAACCCCTCGCCAACAGGCCTCGACCCGAACGGCCCACACCCGGGTTCAAACCGCGCTGGACGTGCCCGGACTGCGGCACCCACACCCGATACGCCGCCTGCCCCGTCTGCGTCGCCGAACGTCAAGACGCCCTTGACACCGAAACGCCGAACAACGCAGGCCGTACCATCTGGATAGGCCTACGCCGATGGGCGCACATGCTCGGCTTCGGCGGCCACTTCCTCACCAAAACCCGACGCCACACCGTCACCTTCCGCCTCCTCCGCGAAGACCGGATCACCTTCCGCCGCAACCACGAGCGCGACGACCAGGACCACGGCGTCATCAAACTCGCCGACCACCTCGACGAGGAAACGACGCTCGTCGTCGGCAGCCTCACCTACGCCGGAAGCGGCTGGCACACCACCGGAGACGCACTCCTGGCCAACACCTCCGCCGCACTCGCCCGCGCACGACACCAAGCCGGCCGCGAAGAACTCGCCCACGAAATCGGCTCCACCATCGCCGGCACCACGCCGGCCGCCACCTGAACCCCTCAGATCTGAAGGAGGACAACCAAATGGGCAGCCAGCTCGGGCCGCTCATCCCGAAGTGGTACTCGCCGGCCGAGGTCGCCGTGCTTCTCGGGTACGGCCTGTCGAAGGTGAAGATGAAGATCGCAACCGGTGAACTGCGGTCCATTAAGGACGGTAAGTATCGGCGCATCCTCCCTGAGTGGGTCGACGAGTACATCCGCAACCTCGTCGACCAACAGGAGGCCGCCTGATGCCTAGCCGCAAACGCTCCAACGGGGAAGGCTCGATCTTCCCCTACCGCAACGGCTTTGCCGCCTACGTCTGGGTCATCAAGCCAGACGGCAAGCGCACCCGCAAGTACGTCTACGGCAAGACCCGCGAGATCGTCCACGACAAGTGGATCAAACTTCACCAACAGGCTAAGGCCGGACCGGTGGCGACCACCGTCCCGACACTGGGCCAGTTCGTGACACGCTGGCTTGTCGAGGTCGTGAAGCCGAACCTGGCTCCGCTCACTTACTCGACGTATGAGACGTTCAGCAGGCTCTACATCATCCCGGGCCTGGGTGCCAAGCGGCTGGACCGGCTCCAGCTGCGCGACGTGCAGGTGTGGTTGAACAACATTCGCGACACCTGCCAATGCTGCGCGCAAGGCAAGGACGCTGGCCGTCGACCCGCAAAGCGCCGCTGTTGTGCGGTCGGGCAATGCTGCAACGACTTCGTCTCCGGACGAACGATCAGCGATATTCGCGGCGCCCTTCGGTCAGCGCTCAGCCGCGCCATAACCGAAGAACTCATCGGGAAGAATCCGGCTGCGGACGTCAAACTGCCCGCGGCTCGCTCCCACAAGCGCAAGGCGTGGTCCAGCGACGAGGCACGGCGCTTCCTGGAGTCCGCCCGGGCCGATGACGACCCGTTCTACGCCGCCTACGTCCTGGTCCTCGTGCAGGGCCTACGTAAGGGCGAGGCACTCGGACTCACCTGGGATGACGTGGACCTAGACCAGGCTGAGGTCACCATCGCATGGCAGCTCCAGCGCGTTGGCGGGCAGCTGCTGCACCGCGAAACCAAGACCGAGGGTTCAGACGTCACCCTGCCTTTGCCGCCCATCTGCGTGGCGGCGCTCCAGCTGCGCCAGCGGCAGCAACAGGAGGCACGCTCGGCGGCCGGCAACGTCTGGCAGTCCTCCGGGCTGGTCTTCACCACCCGCTACGGCACACCGATCGAGCCGCGTAACTTCAGCCGGTCCTATGACAACCGCATCGACAAGGCCAGCGTGCGACGGATCACCGTGCACGACGCCCGGCGCACCTGTGGCACCCTGCTCGCCGACCTCGACGTGCATCCCCGTGTCGCGATGGCGATCCTGAGACATGCTCAGTTCTCGATCACGATGGAGATCTACACGCAGGTCTCCAGCAAGGCCACCCGTGACGCGCTCAAGCGGCTCGGCGAAAGCTTGGACGGCTGACTCATGGCCGACTCACACTGCTGTACTTCGCTGCTGTACGGCATGAAGAAGGGGCCGAATCATCGATGGATTCTGGCCCCTGACCTCGGTGGGCGATACTGGGATCGAACCAGTGACCTCTTCGGTGTGAACGAAGCGCTCTCCCGCTGAGCTAATCGCCCTCAGCGCGCACGACTGTACCCGATCCGCTCCCCGCCGCGCATCTCAGTACCCCCGCGCGTCGCGGGGATGGGTCACAGGCGGTCGAGGATCTCGGTCACCAGGTTGACGTCGAAGCTCAGCAGGACCGAGGCCCACACCACCGCGCTGACGAAGATCATCCCGACCAGGCCTATGGCGATGCGGACGGCCCAGGACTGGCGGGTCACCCATCTGGTCCACAGGCGCAGGTAGCGGCGGGTGAAGGTGAGCAGGCGCCGGGCCCAGGAGAACTCGATCGCCCAGATGCCCAGTCCACCCAGGACGATGAGCCAGCCTGGGCCGGGCAGCGGGATCAGCAGTGCGCCGACCGCCACCACCAGGAGGCCCGCCAGGCCTACCGCGATCTTCAGTGCCACGCGGCCGGTGGGGTTGGCGCGGACGACCTCGAGCGTGGTGCTCATGCGGTCGCGCCAGCGTGGCTTCTGAAGGAGGGCGCCCTCGTCCATGGCGCCTGGAGTTTCCTGTCCACGATCTTCTGTGGCGTCCACCACGTCCGTCCCCGTCATCGCCGTTCAACCCCCCGGAACCACGGCCGGGCGCCCGTATCGACACCCAGTATGGCCTCTTTTGGGGCCATTTCGCCTCCGCAGTCTCGTCCCGCCCGTCACTCATCTGGACCACTGGACGTTACCGGAGTGAGTCGACGTCTGAGCCACACCCGACGCCGGGCGGCAACCACCACGGAAAAAGAACCGGACATCCTATATGAAATCAGTTCAATCTCGTGGCAAATCGGGGCCGTCTTCCCACTACTGGGTGAGATCAGCGTATGGCGGAGCGTAATCAGGAGTATCCACTGAGTATGGGAGACGCGGGTCACGTGCGTCCCGCAGCGGTGCCGGGGGGAGAACGTCCATGAGTGTCATCCGACCGACGACCGTAGAGGTCGAGACGTCATTGCGGCTCGTCGCACCGGATGCGACGGCGCTGCCGGTACGGGCCAGCCTGCGCTACGACCCGGCCGATCCGTACGCGGTCCACGTGCTGTTCCACGCCGAGTCGGCGGGGGGCGAGGCGGTCAGTTGGTCGTTCGCCCGCGAGCTGCTCGTCACGGGACTGGACGAGCCGGCCGGGATCGGCGACGTGCGGGTGTGGCCCTGGGCCACGCCGCGCGGAGACTTCGTCGCGCTGGCACTGTCGTCGCCCGACGGCAACGCGCTCTTCGAGGTGCCGCGCAGCGTGCTGGTGCGGTTCCTGCGGCGGACGTACGTCGTGGTGCCGCGGGGTCGCGAGACCGATCACCTCGACGTCGACGCGGCGGTCAACCGCCTGCTGGCGGGCCGCTGACCCGGACACACCCGAGCGCCGCGCGGAGCTGCCGTCTCCGCGCGGCGTCTCTACTTTTCCGGTGAACAGACATCGACGTTCCCCTCTTGTGACCTGGTTAATACCTCAGCTACCGTTCAGTAACATCTTCGTGGTGGCGCCACCGCGGCTCGCTCGCCGGACCCGGCCGTCCTCCGGGTCCGGCCAGTCCCCCGCGAGGTCACCATGCCGCTCTTCCCCCGCCACACCGTCAGAGCGACGGCCGCCGTACTCGGAATCCTCACCCTGCTCACTGCGGCGCCGGCACCGGCGCACGCGGCGGCGACCACCGCGTTTCGCCTGGTCGACCTGCCCGCCCGCGACGGCGCGGTCCTCAAGGCCAACCTCATCTCCCCCACCACCCCCGGCCCGCACCCCGCGATCGTCTTCATCTCCAGCTGGGGCCTGAACGACGCGGAGTACCTCGCCCAGGCGCGATCGCTCGCCACGGCCGGGTACGTGGTGCTCTCGTACACGGCCCGCGGCTTCTGGGGCTCCGGCGGGCAGATCGACACGGCCGGGCCGAAGGACGTGGCCGACGTGTCCGCCGCGATCGACTGGTTGGACGCCAACACGACGGCCGACCCGGCCCGGATGGGGCTCGGCGGCGTCTCGTACGGCGCGGGCATCGGTCTGATCGCCGCCGGCCATGATCCCCGGGTACGCGCGGTGGCCGCCCTGTCCGGGTGGAGCGACCTGGTCGAGTCGCTGTACGCCGGCCAGACCCGCCACCCGCAGGCCGTGTGGCTGCTCCAGGCGACCGCCCGGTTGCTCGGGCGGCCGAGCGCCGAGTTCGAACAGATCGTTTCCGACTACTTCGCCAACCGGAACGTCGACGGCATCACCGCCTGGGGACGGATCCGTTCGGCGGAGACCTATCTGGACGGTCTGCGTGCCAACCGGCCCGCCGTCCTGCTCGCCAACGCCTACGGAGACTCCATCTTCGGTCCCAACCAACTTGTCGACTTCTTCGGCGACCTGACCGGCCCGAAGCGGCTGGAGTTCTCCCCCGGCGACCACGCCATCCCCGAGCTGACCGGGCTCGCCGGCCTGCCCAACGAGGTGTGGGCCAGCGCGCGGCAGTGGTTCGACCAGCACCTGCGCGGCGGGCCGGCGGGCGGCGCGCCGGTCGTGCTGCGGGTGCGCAACGGCGGCGTGGAGCCGTACGCGGACTGGGCGGACGTGACCGGCTCGACCACCCGCTACCCCCTCTCCGCGGCCTCCTTCCGGGCGAACGGCGACACCGTCGCCAACGCCGGCGTCGTGCTCCTCACGAACGGGCTGGAGGCGCTCACCGGGATACCCCCGCTGGCCTGGCTGCCGGCCGTCGACCGCTCGCGGGCGGCGGTGTGGCAGACCGGGCTGCTGTCCGGCGGCGCCGCGGTGCGCGGCATCCCCCGCGTCCACCTCACCGTCACCCCGGGAGCGAGCACCGGCACGGTCGTCGCCTACCTGTACGACGTGGACCTGGTGGGCACCGGACGGCTGGTGACGCACGCGCCGTACACGTGGCTCTCGGGCGGGCGGCAGGAGATCGACCTGGCGCTGCCGGCCACCGCGTGGAACGTGCCGGCCGGCCACCGGCTCGCGCTCGTCCTCGACACCGAGGACCCGTTGTACCTCGACGCCAACCCGGCCGGGGCGGCGATCGCGGTCACCGGGCCGAGCTGGGTGGACGTGCCGTTGCGCTGAGCAACCGGCAGCTTTGCCGCCACGACGTGCGAGGTCACGCCGCTGCGGCTACGGTCGGTGGGATGTTCGGTTTCGGTCAGGCCGCCGGTGGAGCGGGCGGCACCTGGATATCCACCGGCACGCTGCGTGACCTCACACCACACCGTGCGTCCATCTTGGACCACCACTGCCTCGTGCTGGTGACCAAAGGGCACGGCAGCCACGAGGTCGACTTCGAGGTGTTCCAGTGCCGGCCGGGCTCGCTCGTGTGGACCCGGCCCGGCCAGCTGGTCCGCCCCGGCGGCCAGCCGGGGCTCGACGCCACGCTGGTGTGCTGGACACCCGGCCCCGACCTGCCGGACGGCGGCCCGACCTACCGCCAGCTCGCCGGCGAAGACGAGGACGCCGTCATCAACGAGGTCAGCCAGCTCGTCGTCGACCGCGAGCGGGAGCTGTCGCCCGAGCTGCTGCGGCAGCAGCTCGCCACGTTGCTGCTCCGCATCCGCCTGCTCGGCCCGCGGCAAGCGGAGGACGAGACCTACGCCCGCTTCCGCCAAGACCTGGAGGACAGCTACGCGGACACCCGCCGCGTCGAGGACTATGCCGACCGGCTTGGCTACTGCGTGCGTACGCTCACCCGGGCCAGCCTCGCCGCCACCGGGCGCAGCGCCAAGCAGGTCATCGACGACCGGGTGGCCCTCCAGGCCAAGCGGCTACTGGCCGGCACCGACCTGCCGGTCGCCGAGGTGGGGCGGCGGCTCGGCTTCCCGGAGCCGACGAACTTCGGCCGCTTCTTCCAGCGCGAGGTGGGCCAGAGCCCTGGGGCGTTCCGGGCCGCCACGTCCGCGGAGGACCCCGCGGAGACCGGCGACGATCACGCGCAGGCCCACGTGCCCGCGCCACGACCACCCCTCGACCCCGTCCCGGGGTTCGTGCAGGCATGATGTAGGCGTGCAAATCTCCGCCCGCGGTGACTACGCGGTGCGAGCCGCGCTCAGT
Organism: Phytohabitans sp. LJ34; assembly: GCF_052068095.1. Taxonomy (NCBI): domain Bacteria; kingdom Bacillati; phylum Actinomycetota; class Actinomycetes; order Micromonosporales; family Micromonosporaceae; genus Phytohabitans; species Phytohabitans sp. LJ34. Next base: position 26,161 of record NZ_JBQHDG010000030.1, read on the forward strand.
CTCGCCGCCGCCTACCCGTCACTCATGTCCGCGCAAGCGATAGCGCACGAGCAGGACATGCCGCGCAAGTTTCTGGAGGCGGTCCTGGCCGACCTCCGCCGCGCCGGCATCGTCCGCGCCCAGCGGGGTGCCGAGGGCGGATACACGCTGGCACAGACGCCGCGGGAGATCACGATCGGCTCGATCCTGCGGGCGGTCGACGGGCCCCTCGCCGGCGTGCGCGGCCTGCGGCCGGAGGAGACAAAGTACGAGGGAGCGGCGGAAAACCTCCCCCGCCTCTGGGTCGCCGTGCGGGCGGCCGTGCGCGAGGTGGTCGACGAGGTCAGCCTCGCCGAGATGGTCACCGGCAAGATGCCGGCACACGTCCGCAAGCTCACCACCCGCCCCGACGCCTGGGAGCCCCGCTAGCCGCGAGTCAACGGCGCGCTAGATACTGACGAGCGACGAGCCCACCCGCTACGGCGGCGGCCCCGAGGACCATCCCTACCGCGGTGAAAACAACACGGCCAGGTCTGTCGCCCGACCGCATATACGACCTTGGTTGATCAACCGCGGGCTCGTCAGTGGGCACAGGTGGGTCGAATCGGAACCCTGGACCAGCAGACACAGCACTCGCGTACTCTTCATCCAAGAGATCGACAAACTTCTTCCCGCGCCGTGTCCTGGCATACGATAATCTCGAGCCAGGCCACCACTCGCGTGCGACTTCGCTCTCGAAAAGGCGCGCAGCACCCCGGCGCAGGTTGACAGAGTCGACCCTCCGGAGGTCCCATGCCGTGGCCCAGAAAGCCACCATTAGATTAGCATAAACCTTGTACTTTACGTCCGGGTCGTTCATCACGTCGGCGCCCTCGACGTAGAGAAACTCCGTATTGTCTAGGGACAACTTCGCCAATTCCAGCTGCTGCATTCTGTTGGAATAAAGCAAAGCCACTCGGCTCTGTCGCCATTGCAGAAGCAACGAGACCGCCACCGCAACCAGTGCGACGCTGGAGAAAACCGGCGCCACGCCACCGTACGCCTCCCCAACTGCGGACAGGCGCTCCCATTCGTACGGCCGCTCGCTCAACCACGTGAGCAGGGCCGGCGACGCGAACACGACCAGGACGGCACCAGCGACGAGCCCGACGACCGCACCCAGCGGCACGAGGTCCCGGCCAGATCCGCGACGCACCGTAGCGCCTCCCCACAAACACCGAGACACTGGAAGCTGCCGTCGGCGAACCCCAATCATGACAACCCAGGTCAATGTGGATCACTTCGGGAAGCTTCCTCAACCAAAGATCAGACACATCCGAAAATACCAATCGCAATTTCGCGTGAAATTTGCACGCAGTGTCGCTATTACTATTCACCTAGACACTCAGGTCCCCGCTCAAGGAGGCAAGCGATGACCACAGTGGCTAATCGACCTCGTTTGCGCTGGCGTAAGAGCTCGCGCAGTGACCTCACTGACCAGTGCGTCGAGATCTGCATCTTCGCGCGGGCAGCCGTCCTGATGAGGGATTCGAAAGACCGCCAGCGAGGGCCCCTGGCCTTCGCCCCTTCTTCGTGGGACGACTTCCTCCATGGAGTCCGGCTCGGTGAGTTCGACCGGCAGCAGGGCTTGATCTAAGGGAGGGCGATCACCACGTCGCCGCCGAGGCGGCCGCGTTCTGGGGTTCGCTTCACCGTGCCGGCCGTCAGCAGTGCGTTGAGCACGCGCACCGTGTCCGAGGCGCGGTACACCGTCTGGGTCAGCGTGAACTGCCGCAGCTCCGTCACCGTGCGCGCGCCGGCCGAGCCCAGATGGGCCAGCAGCTCGCGGCGGAGCGGGCCGGGGTGCGGGCTGAGCGAGATGTCCAGCAGGTGACCCTCCGGGTCGCGCGGGTCGCGGTAGCGGACGCCGGCGTACTCGTCGACGGCCCAGAGCGCGTTTTTGAACGCCTCCAGCCCTTTGCCCGCCGTCGTGGCGAAGGTGACGAGCCGGGCGCCGGAGGTGTTCACCAACTCCACGTGGGCGGTCAGCGGCATCGGTGGGGTCGGCAGTTCACCTGTTCCAGAGACGAGAAGGACCTCCGCGGGCTTGCCGGTGCCGGCGGCGGCGAGTGACGCGGGCCCGGCGCCATCCAGGAAGGCCAGGAGCGGGGCGCCGGCCGCGCCCGCGGCCTTGAGCGCGGCGGGCAGGCGCTCGTCGAGCGGGCCCTCGACGGTGTGGACGCCGAGCTCGGGGGGTGTGCCAAGCTCGGCCTGCACCGCGTCGAGGCGGGCGGTGAGCCCGTCGGAAGGCGGCCCGACCAGCAACATCGCGAGCCGCCGGCCGCGCAGGCGGTCGGCGAACTCGGCGAACACGCGCAACGCGGCCTCGGCGGTCGCCGCGTCGGGGGCGTCGGCCCAGCCGTACGCGAACGTGGCGCCCCGCGCGCCGTGCACCGCGCCCGGGGTCCAGGCGTCGAGGTAGCGCACCAACAGCTCGCGGAGGGCCCCGGCGATCGCGCTCATAGGGTTAAGTTACGCGGAAACCGAGATCCCCACGCCGCCTCGGGTGGTGGCACCGTACCGCTCCTTCTCGCGCGCGATGTCGAGCGGGCGGATGCTCTTGCGCGCCTCGATGGCCGCCGAGTCGAGCCGGTCGGCCGGGATCAGCCAGACGACCTCGAACTCCAGGCCGTCTGGATCTTTGCCATAGAGGCTCTTCGTGGTGCCGTGGTCGGAGCTGCCGACCAGCGCGCCGGCCTCGGCCAGCTTGCCGGCGACGCGCTCGAGCTCGTCGAGCGTGTCGACCTCCCAGGCGAGATGGTAGAGGCCGACCGTGCCGCGGCCGGCGGGCGAGGGCCCGGCGCCGTCGCCGATCTCGAAGAGGCCGAGGTCGTGGTCGTTGGTGGAGTCGGGTGCCTGAAGGAAGGCGGCGCCCTTGAAGCCGTCCGGGGTCATCGCGATCGGGCGAAAACCGAGGACGTCACGGTAGAAGGCGACGCTACGGTTGACGTCGCGGACGAAGAGGACGGCATGGTTGAGCCGATGAACACCCATGGCCACCACGGTACCCCGATAGTTGAGCGTTCAACAGTATTGTTAGGCTTTCTCACATGACCCGGTGGCTGAACGAGGAGGAGCAGCGCACCTGGCGCGCGTTCCTGCACGCCTCCCGGGCGCTCTGGGACACGCTCGACCGCGAGCTCCAGCGCGACGCCGGGATGCCGCACGCGTACTACGAGATCCTGGTCCGCCTCTCCGAGGCGTCCGACCGCAGGCTGCGGATGAGCGACCTGGCCGAAGCCACGTCATCGTCGCGTAGCCGACTTTCGCACGCGGTGGCGCGGCTGGAGGAGTACGGCTGGGTGCGCCGCGAAGACTGCCCCACCGACCGCCGGGGTCAGCTCGCGGTGCTGACCGATGCCGGCTTCCGGGTGCTGGAAGCGGCCGCGCACGGGCACGTCGAGGGGGTGCGCACGCACCTGTTCGACCAGCTGACACCGGAGCAGGTGGCCCAGCTGCGGGAGATCAGCGAGGCCATGTTGGACCATCTCGATTCAGGCAGGCACTTGTACTGATCGTCGCCGGTCCAGCACGATGAGGCAGATGTCTACAGGGCTGGCCGAAGTGACCGCGCGGGCGTACGACCTCTTCGAGGCGGGTGACCTCTCCGCGGCGCAGTTGCTGCTGGGTGACGCGCTCGCCGCCGCGGACACCGATCCGGCCAACGCCTCCTCCGCGCTCGCCGAGGCCGCCAGCCTCCACTCCCGGGTGCTGATCGGGCTGGGCGAGCCGCACTCGGCGCGGGCCTGGGCGACGTTCGCGTACGAGGCGGAGAGCCGGCTCTACGGCCCGTCCCACGAGCGCACGATCCGGGCCGCCGCGGTGCTCGCCTCGGTGCTGCACCGCACCGGCAACCACGCCGACTCGGCCGCCCTCTACGGCGCGGTGATCGAGGGTCTCACCGCGCTGGAGGGTCCGGAGGCGCCCCAGGTGCTGGCCGCGCACGCCGATCTGGCCACAGTGGAGTACGCGCGGGGCGAGTGCGACATCGCCCGCGCCCGCCTGGCCGAGGCGTGGGACATGACCCGCGAGGCGTACGGCGACGCTCATCCCGCCGGCATCCGCATGCTCGCGCGGCTGGGCGCGATGGAGCGCGACTGCGGGCGCTTCACCGAGGCGCACCAGCACCTCGCCCACGCCCGCGAGCTGACCCGCGTCTACCTCGAGCCCGACCATCCGCTGGTCGCCCAGATCGCCGCGCTCTCCCGCGCGCCGGCCAACCCACACCACAACTGCGGCGGCCCCGCACTGCCGACCGCGCCGGCCGACGACGACGCCTACCCGGGCCTACAGGCCGTCGACGGCTCGCCGCTCGACCTGCCGCCCGCACCCGGCGAGCCGCCGCGCGAGCGGCCGCAGCCCTCCGTGCCACCCGACGTCGCCGCCGCCTGGCCCCCCGACGAGACCGCCGGCAACCTGCCTGTGCACGTGCCCCGCCAGCGCGGCCGCCGCAGCCGCAGAGGGCCAGCGCCGCTGGTCACCGGCGCGCTGGTCGCCGCCGTGATCGGCGCGGTCGCGGTCGTGGTCGGGCTCGCCGCGATCGACCAGGGCAACGACCCGGACGAGACCGCCCCGCCGGCCGCGAGCTGGCCGCCTCCCCCGGCCACCAGCGCGCCGCAGACCAGCGCACCGCCGACGACCAAGCCACCAGCCAGCCCCACGGCGCCGGCCCAGCCCCGCGTCGGCACCCCGCCCAGCCGCGTGACGATCAAGGACGACCGGGAGAGCATCACCCTGCGCTGGGCCTACCCGGTCGGGGCGAAGGGCAAGGTGCGGGTGTCCGGCGCGCCGAAGGGCCAGCCACAGCGCCCGTTCGGCCAGGATCTGCCCGCGGGCACCACCAGCTACGTCGTGCACGGCCTCGACCAGGAGAGCGACTTCTGCTTCGAGATCGCGGTCGTCTACACCAGCAACACGCTCGGCCGCGCCAAGCCCGTCTGCACCACCCGCTCGGGCTGACGCCCGTGACCGGATGCTGTCCGCGGTAGCTCAATCCTCCTTCGTGGATTGGTCACCGGTTTGGTTCAGGAGTGCGAGTCCCAGCTGGGTGGGGTGATGTCGCATGCGGTGGCCGTCGCGATAGCTGGTGATCAGCCCGGCTCGGCGCAGGACGCTGGCGTGCTCGCTGGCGGTGGCGGGCGAGATGCCGACCCGGCGAGCGAGTTCGTCGGTGGTCCGGGGGTTGGTGCTGATGACGTACAGGACCGCTGCCCGGGTGGTGCCGATCAGCGCGCTCAGCGCCGCGGGGTTCGACCGGCTCCTGATCGGAAGAGCGTCCGGTTGGCGTTCCACCGGGTAGACGAGCACCGGTGGAAGCATCGGGTCGAGCAGCGTCAGCGGCCCGCTGACGCAGAAGTACGACGGGATCAACAGCAGCCCTCGGCCGTCCAGGTGTAACTCCTGGTCTCGGTGCGACGGCACCCGCAGCTCGCCCAAGGACCAGGCCACCATCGGGCGGAGGCGGCTTAGCATGCCTTCCACGCCGCTGGCGGCCAGTGCGGCTGTCTTGGCGGCCCGGTCTCGCTCGATGGCCGACTCGATGCTGCGCCGGTACGGCGCCACAAGGATCTCGTAGCAGCTGCGCATGCTGTCGGTCAGCTCGGCCATCACCTCCGGATCTCCCTCGGCGATGTCGCGGGTCTCGGCCGGCAGCCGATGCGTGCTCGCCAGCCGGCCCACATCTCGGCGGAGGGTCTCCCTGCCCGTGCGGCGGATCGCTTCAAGGCCGTACTCCAGCCCGCGCATCGCGTCGATCGGGTTGAGGAAGTCCGGAAAGTAGCCGACGTTCGGGGTAAGCGCGAGCAGCAACCGTAACCGCGGGCCGAGGTTGGCGCGCCGGAGCAGGCCGGCGGCCTCGCTGCGCCAGCCCGCGAAGAGTAGGTCACCGCGCTGCGGCATCAGCATCTGGAGCGCGAGGACGAGCTCCCAGAGCGGGTCCGGACCGTCGGCGATGCGGGTCCGGGCGACATCGTCGCTGGTGAAGTAGATCTTGAGCACAGCCGTTCCCCCGTCTTGCGTGTGCCTCGTCTATTGGACGCCCTGGTACACGTCCCTGTCTCGTCGGGAACTGGACAGGACGTACGGCGGCGGTGTGGATCTTTGTCGGGCAACATTCGGCGGCAGCCGAATGTTCTGTCCCGCCGACTATCCGAACTCGACAATCCAATCTGGGCGCGGTGATTGCCACCAGAGAGCGCCGGAAACCGGGGGAATTACATGATGACTACAACGCCAGCTGCCGAACTGTCGCGGCGGGTGTTCGCGCCACGATCGGTGACCTGTCCACGGAGAACTGCTACGCAAAGATCCACCGCAACTCCGACGACGAGATTCTCTATGCCGGCGCCGACGCCGGCGTGTCGTCGTACGCATGGAGCCATTGCGCATTGAGCAACGGCGCCGTCTATCGAGGCGGCACGACTTCCTACTGACCGGATTACGGAGGAGAGGACCGGATGAGAACTGGATCGGGAACACCGCGCCGCACCGCACATCGCGCGTTGGGCGTGCTGCTGGCGATCGTACTTGTCGCCGTGACGGCGGTATCCGGGCTGAGACCCGCAACGGCCCTCGCCACCCGCATGATTATCGGCCCCGGCTTGGCCAGCTGCCCCGCCGGCTACGTGTGCCTGTGGACATTTTCCAACTTCACCGGCACCGGGTACGCCTTCTTCAACAGCGAGTACGACTACTACAGCCTGCCCGCGCCTTTCAACGGGATCGAAAACTTCTCGTGGTCGTTCTACAGCCACGGAAACACCCACGACATTCGCTTCTTCCGGGACACCCAATCGGGCGACTCGTTCATCCTCTGCAAAGGCACCTGGATCGCGGAACTGCCCTCCAACGCGGAGGTCACCCCACCGGCGGCGTACGAGCCGGGTCGGGGCTGGCGTGACACGATCTCGAGCCACAAGTTTGGAGCGTTCTGCTGATGAACCCGAAGATTGAGCGCCCCAGCCGCAGGTCGTCCGGTCGACTGGTCAGGATCGTCGGTGTGCTCGCCGTGGTGAGCGTCCTAGCCAGCGGCGGCATGGCTCCCGCACACGCGGAGCCCGTGTTGCCGCCGGAGACGTCGGCGCCGCCACCACCGGCTGACGCGGCGATCCGCGAGTCGCTGGAATACCTCATGACGGAGTACGGCGTGAGCAAGGCGGAGGCGAAGCGCCGGCTCGACCTACAGGACCGGGCCGCCGAGATCGCCGCCACGGTAAGAGCGACGCTCGGGAACGAACTGCTCGACGTCAGCCTGGATCAGGTCGGCGGCGGAAAGCTCACCTTCCTCACCAGCAGGCCGGAAGTCGCGAAGTCGGTCGCCGGCGCGGTCGCCGATCCAGGCGAGATCCGGATCGTGCGGAGCAAGTTCACGTACGCGCAGCTCGTCACGGCCGAGAAAGAGGCACGGACCCTCTTCGCCGCCGATCCCAAGGCAATGATCGGGATCGACAAGGAGCGGGAAAGGATCACCGTCTACCTTCCGGCGGATGCCGTCCGCGCCGCCCAGCTTCGCGCTCTGGTGGACAAGCGGGCAGCCTCCCGAAAGGCCGTCCAGGTGCCCATCTTCCTCGACACTTCCCCCGACGAGATCGGCGGCGAACCCAAAGCATGCGAGCTCCTCGCATGCGACACACCGATGCGCGGTGGCGTGCGGTTGCACGTACGGCGTGACAACGGCTCGTGGGGATCCTGCACCACCGGATTCAACCTGCGCGGCAACAACGGATGGGCATATGTGCTCACCGCGGGCCACTGTGTGGTAAGCCCCGGACCGAAACGGCAGTACATGTACCACAACGGCCTGCCCGCCGTCGTGGAGATGACGACCGGAAACTTCGCCGACCCAAACGCGCCGGCGGACACGCGGTTCTACAACACGTCGATCCAGCACGATTTCGCGATTCTCCCCTACCAGCACGTCGGCGGTCACAGCTGGAGTGGCTACTGGATCGACGGCCGGCCGAACCACAATCGCGTGAAGTCCTACTGCGTCGCGCCGAGCCTGAGCACCTGCTACGGCGGTTCGACCGAGTACAGCATCATCGGCATGTACACGCGCGACGAGATGCAGGTCGGCTGGGTCGTCTGCGCGACCGGCACCGGCACAGCGGGCGTCTACAGCGAAGCCGCCGGCCGTTCGGCCGGCACCCGCTGCGGCCGGATCCTCAGCAAGACCATGACCGACTACAACACCGATCTTCCTTGGGGCCGAGCCATCAAGGTCGACATCTGCGGCCGCCATGGCGACAGCGGCGGCCCGCTGTTCGGGCAGCAGAGCGGCAAGGCATACGGGATCCTGTCCGGCGGACCGACCCGTAGCGGCGCCTGTGACCACAGCAGCGACCAGGAGTACAGCGTCTACTCCCCGCTGTCGGAAATCCTCCCTAAGGCGCAGAGCCAGACGGGCATACAGATGAGCCTGATTACCAGCGCGGCCGGGTAACTCGCCCGCGGAGGCCTTGCCCACGGCGGGCGAGGCCTCCGTCTCTCCGTTTATCAGTCGACCGGCTCTCAACGCCCTTCCAGTCGATGTGCGGCAGCTAGGGGGCGGGCGCCGCGGGGAGGCGGATCTCGGCGTGGAGGCCGGTGCCGGAGGTGGCGTCGGCCAGGCGGACGGTGCCGCCGTGGCGGCGGACCAGCTCGCGCACGATCGCCAATCCCAGGCCGGCGCCGCCGGCGTCGCGGGCCCGCGCGTCGTCCAGGCGGGTGAAGCGGTCGAACACCCGCGCGCGGTCCGCTACCGGGATGCCGGGTCCGTCGTCGGCCACGGTCACCAGGTGGTACGGGCCGTCGGCTCGGACCTCCACCCGGACGGTGGTCCGGGTGTGGCGCACGGCGTTGTCGACGAGGTTGGCGACCGCCCGGGCGAGCGCCTCCGGCTCCCCGCTGATCCACAGTGGATCGTCCGGGACGGCGGCGGTGACCGGGGGCGACGGGTATCGCTCGGCCAGCGAGGTGACCAGCTCGCCCAGCTCCACCGGCACCGCGCGGAGCGTGCGCGTGCCGGCCTCGTCGGCGCGGGCGAGCAGCAGCAGGTCGTCGACGAGCCGGCTGAGCCGCTGCGTGTCGAGCAGCAGGTCGTCGGCGACGGCCGGCCAGTCGGTGCGCTCCCCCAGCCGCTGGGCCACCTCGATCTGGGTACGCATGTTGGTCAGCGGGCTGCGCAGCTCGTGGGCCGCGTCCGACACGAACGCCCGCTGCCGGGCCCGGGCGGCCTCCAGCCGGTCGAGCATGCCGTTGAGCGTGACGGCCAGCCGGTGGATCTCGTCGTGCGAGTCGGGCAGGGGCAGCTGGCCGGGGCGCGCGCCGCCGGTGATCTCCTCGGCACCGCTGCGCAGCGCCTCCACCGGGCGCAGCGTCAGCCCGATCACCCGCCAGGCCACCGCCGCGAGCGCGATGAGAAGCAGCGGGAACGCGATCAGCAGGATGGTGCGCAACAGCCGCACGCTCTGCGAGAGGTCGGCCAGCGACTTGGCGACGAGCACCGTGTCGGGGCCCGCCTGCGCCGCCACCACCGTCGCCGGCCCGCGGAGGCCCGGCCGGTCGCCCTCGATGTCGAAGCTGTCCCCCGCCCGCGCGCGCGCCATCTTGTCTTCCCCGAGCACCGGCGTCATGCGGTCGGCGTCGATCGAGGCGTAGATCACCCGATGGTGGTCGTCGACCACCTGCACCCATACGTCGCCGGCGACCGGCAGCGGGACGGGCACCGTGTCCGCCTCGACCAGTGCCGCCACGCCCTCGGCGTTCTGCCGCGCTTCGCCCTCCGCCGTCGCCTGGAGGCCGAGGCCGAGCGCGAAGACCATCATCACGCCGCCCACCGTGAGGCCCAGAGCGAGCCCGGCGACGCCGATGAACATCAGCCGGGCGCGCAGGCTGATGCGGCGCCACCACCTGGGTCTCACGAGCTCAGACGGTATCCCGCCCCGCGCACCGTCTCCAGGATGTCGCGGCCCAGCTTGCGGCGCAGGTAGCCGACGTACACCTCGACGGCGTTGGGGGCTGTCTCGATGCTGGCGTCCCACACGTGGTCGAGCAGCTCGGTCTTGGAGACCACCTCGCCGGCCCGGCGCATGAGGTACTCCAGCAGCGTGTACTCCCGGACGGTGAGCGCGATCTCGGCGCCGTCGAGCGTGACCCGCCGCTCGGCCGGGTCGAGACGGAGGGCGCCGACGGTCAGCACCGCCGGCCGCTGCGGCGCGCCCCGGCGCAGCAGCGCGCGGAGGCGGGCCAGCAGCACCACGTACGAGAAGGGCTTGGTCAGGTAGTCGTCGGCGCCGCAGTCGAGGCCGTCGGCCTGGTCGTACTCGCCGTCTTTGGCGGAGAGCATCAGCACCGGCAGCCAGTGCTCCTCGGCCCGCAGCTGGCGGACCACCCGGTAGCCAGACAAGCCGGGCAGCATCACATCGAGGATCATCGCGTCGTATCCGCCGTGACGGGCCATCTCCAGCCCGGTCGGGCCGTCTCCCGCCACGTCGACCGCGAAGCCCTCGCCCTGAAGCCCGCGCTGCAAGGCCGTCGCCAGCCGAGCCTCGTCCTCCACCACCAGCAACCGCACGCCACCTAGCGTGCCATCCTGGCTGAGTGAGGCCACAGGCACTCTCAGCACGCTCACAGGGCCGGTTACGCACGATGGGTGCCAGGAGGTGCGAAACATGTCAGTAATGAGTTCCCGACCCGCGCTCCGGTGGCTGGTGCCCGCGGCGGCGGTGGCGGTGGTGGTCGGCGGAGGGGCCGCCGTCGGCACGCTCGCCGCGACCGCGGAGCCGAGCCTTCCCCCGCGCACGGCCCAGCAGCTGCTGGTCGACCTACAGACGGCACGGCTCGACGGGGTGTCCGGCACGGTGGTGCAGTCGGCCGACCTCGGCCTGCCCAACCTGCCCAACCTCAGCGGCGGCGGCAGCGGCTCGGCCGACATCGCGTCGCTGCTCACCGACACCAACACGCTGCGCGTCTGGTACTCGGGGCCGGACAAGGCCCGGGTCGCGCTGATGGGCACGCTCGGCGAGACCGATCTCATCCGCAACGGCACGGACGCGTGGCTGTGGTCGAGCAAGACCAACACCGCCACCCACCGCAAGATCAGTGACGCGGACACCCGGTCGCACGACCTCAGCAGCCTGCCGCTGACGCCGCAGGAGGCGGCCGACCGGGCGCTCGCCGCGGTCGACCCCACCACCGAGGTCACGGTCGGCCGGTCCGCCACGATCGCCGGGCGCGACGCGTACGAGCTGGTGCTCGCCCCGCGCGACAAGGCCTCGCTGGTAGGCCAGGTGCGGATCGCGATCGACGCCACCGAGCACCTGCCGCTGCGGCTGGAGGTCTACCCGAAGGGCAGCGACGAGACGGCGTTCCAGATCGCCTTCACGCAGATCGACTTCGCCCGGCCGGACGACGCGCAGTTCCGGTTCAACCCGCCGCCGGGCGCGAAGATCGAGGAAGACACGAGCCCCGCGCCGGGCACGCGGGAAAAGGCGCAGAAGGCGCCGAAGTCGCCCGAGGACGTCGGCGTCACCACCGAGGGCACCGGATGGACGACGGTCGTGGTGGCCAAGGGCGACGGGAGCGGCAAGCCGTCCGACGAGGCCGAGGCGGCCCAGGTGCTCAGCATGCTGACCCCGGTCAGCGGCGACTGGGGCAGCGGACACCTGCTCAGCGGCCGGCTCTTCAGCGTCCTGCTCACCGACAAGGGCGACATCTACGCCGGCCTGGTGGCCCCGGAAAGGTTGTACGAGGTAGCCCTGGAGAACAAATGACCGCGTTCGCGGTCGAGAGTTGCGGATTGACAAAGCGGTTCGGACGCCAGGTCGCGGTCAACGCCGTCGACCTGGCGGTCCCCCGCGGGGCGGTCTACGGGTTCCTGGGCCCCAACGGCTCGGGCAAGACCACCACGATACGCATGCTCCTCGGCCTGATCCGGCCCACCTCCGGAGGTCACGCCCTGCTCGGTGAGCGCATGCCGGGCGGTGCCGCGACGGTGCTCCCCCGGGTGGGCGCGCTCGTCGAAGGGCCGGGCTTCCACCCGTACCTGTCCGGGATGGACAACCTGCGGCGGCTCGACGCGGCCGACCGCACCGCCCGCCCGGCCACCGCGGACACCCGCATCCGAGCCGCGCTCGACCGGGTCGGGCTCGGCGCGGCGGCGGGCAAGCGCTTCCGGGTGTACTCGCTGGGCATGCGGCAGCGGCTGGCGCTGGCCGCGGCCATGCTCGCCCCGCGCGACCTGCTGATCCTGGACGAGCCGACCAACGGGCTCGACCCGCAGGGCACCCGCGAGGTGCGTTCGCTGATCACGGCGCTCGCCGCGGAGGGCGCCACCGTGCTGCTCTCCACCCACCTACTGTCCGAAGTGGAGCAGGTTTGCAGCCACGTCGGCGTCATGCATCTGGGGCGCCTGGTGGCACAGTCCACACTGGAGGATCTGCGGGCGGAGGCGGTGCCCCGCGCGCGGGTGGAGACCGACCGGCCGGCCGACGCCGCCCGCGTGCTGCGGGAGCTCGGCCTCACCGAGGTGGCGCACGACGCCGCGAGCGCGACCGGCCTGCTGGGTCCGGTCGCTCCCGAGAAGGTGGTGGCCACGCTGGTGCACGACGGCATACCCGTGCGCGGCTTCGCCGTCGTCGCGGCCGACCTGGAGGAGCAGTTCGTGGCGTTGACCGGGGAGGGCTTCGATGTCAGCGGTTGACGTGACGGCGGTCCCGACCACCAGGGTGGCGGCGCCGTTCCGGTTCCTCCGCTCGGAGCTGGGGCTGGTCGCGCGGCGCCGGCGCAACCAGGCCGGGCTCGCCGTGCTGGCCGCCGTCCCGGTCATCGTCGCGATCGCGGTGAAGGTGGCCAACCCGACCTCCTCCGGCGGCGGCGAGGGCGGGCCGGAGTTCCTGTCGTCCATCACCGGCAACGGCATTTTCGTGGCGCTCGCGGCGCTCGCCCTCGAGATCCAGCTCTTCCTGCCGATCGCGGTGGCGGCCATCGCCGGCGACTCGGTCGCGGGTGAGGCCAACGTGGGCACGCTCCGCTACCTGCTGACCGTGCCGGTGCACCGCACCCGGCTGCTCGCGGTAAAGTTCGCGGGCATCGTGGCCGGCACGTTCGTGGCGGTCGTGACGGTCGCCGGCACCGGCGTGGTGGCCGGGCTGCTGCTCTTCGGCGGCGGCGAGGTCACACTGCTCTCCGGCACGACCATCGGGCTCGGCGAGGGCCTGCTGCGACTGCTGGCGATCTGCCTCTACCTGACGGCCTGCCTCGCCGCGCTCGGCGCCGTCGGGCTCTTCGTCTCGACGCTGACCGAGCAGCCGATGGGGGCGACGATCGCGATCGTCATGTTCAGCATGACCAGCTGGATCCTCGGCGTGATCCCGCAGGTCGACTGGCTCCACCCCTACCTGATCACGCACTGGTGGGACAGCTTCGGCGACCTGCTCCGCGACCCCGTGGCGTGGGATCCGCTGCGCAGCGGACTGCTCTCCGCCGCCGCGTACGCCGCCATCTTCCTGAGCGCGGCCTGGGCGCGCTTCGGCAGCCGCGACGTAACCTCCTGACGCCGCTGGGGCTCTCAGGTCGTTGCCGCGACCTGAGGGCCCCGCACATCTAGCAGGCCGCCCCGTTCACGGTGAACGACGCCGGTGCCGCGTTCGTGCCGGTCCAGCTGGCGACGAAGCCGAACGTGACCGAGCCGTTCGCGGGCACGCTGCCGTTCCAGGACGCGTTTGTCACCGTGACGGTGGCGCCGCTCTGGGTGTAGCCGCCGGACCAGAGCTGGCTGATCCGCTGACCGTTCGCGAACGACCAGCCGACCGTCCAGCTGGTCAGCGCCTGGCCCGGCGCGACCCGCACCTCACCCTGGAAACCGCCCGGCCACTGCCCCACGACCCGGTAGGTGACCTGGCAGGAACCGGCCGGCGGAGGGGTGGTCGTGGGCGGCGCGCTCGTCGTCGGCACTACCGAGGGCGAGGTCGGCACCGTGGCCGTCGGCGTGGCTTCGATCCTGGTGGGATCGACGATGCCCCAGTAGGCCGGCTTGGCTTGGAGCTGCTCGTCGAAGAGCAGCGGCGCGTCGTTGCGCACGACCGGGAAGGTGTCGAGCCACGTGTCGTCGTCCGCCAGGCCCCACACGGTCACCGAGGTCAGCTCCGACGAGTACCGCTTGTACAGGTCGAAGAGGTCGCGGTACTTGTACGCCTGCCGGATGAGCCGGTCACGCGGCGGGGTCGGGAAGGACTCGCCGGAGTTGGTGTAGATGCTCACGTCCATCTCGGTGACCTGCTGGTCCACGTCGAGCGGGACGAACTTCTGGATCATCGCCTCCGACTCGCTGACCGACGGCCAGTCCACGTTGACGTGCATCTGGTGCCCGACGCCGTCGATCGGCACGCCCTCGGCCTTGAGCTGGCTCACCAGGTTGTAGAGCTTGTCGCGCTTGGCCGGCACGTTGGTGTTGTAGTCGTTGATGTAGAGCTTCGCGCCCGGCGCCACCTCGCGGGTGACCCGGAACGCCGTGCGGATGTAGTCCAGCCCGGCGATCTCGTACCACTTGCTGCGGCGCAGCCCGTCCGCCTGGTTCTCGTCGATGACCTCGTTGACCACGTCCCAGGTCGCGATGTCGGCGCCGTGGTGCCCGACCACGCCGCGGATGTGCGCGTCGAGCCGGGAGAGCAGGAGCGCCTTGTTCGCCGCGGTGGGGGTCATCGGGGCGCCGCTCGCGTCGTTGAACACCCACGCCGGCGTCTGGTTGTGCCACACCAGCGTGTGCCCGCGCACCTCCATGCCGTTCGCCCGCGCGAAGTCGACCATCGCGTCGGCGTCGGCGAAGCGGAACGTGCCCTCGGTCGGCTCGGTGGCGTCCCACTTGAGCGCGTTGCCGGGCGTGACCGAGTTGAAGTGCTTGCTCAGCAGCCGGGCGTGCTCGCCGAGCGTCTGCGGCACGCTGATCGCCGCGCCGATCGGGAAGTGGCTCGCGAGCACGTCCTTGACCGACGGGATGTCGGTCTGGATCGGTGTCGCCGGCACGTACGACAGCACGAAGTCGTCGATGTGCAGCGACGCCGTCCCGCTGGCCGTCTCCACGTACACCGACAGGAACTCGACGTCGTGGGCGAGCGTGTACTGGCCCTGGAGGTTGACCCAGGCGCCGTCGGAGACGTTGGTGTTGCCGACCACCTGGTCGTAGCTGGGCGTGCCGGCCGTACGCCGCTCGACGCTCAGCCGGGCCTGGGTGGACCCGCCGCCGGCGGCGACGCGGACCCACACCGACAGCGTGTAGCGGACCCCTTTGTCCATTGTGTCCAGCACGCTGAGGGTCGGCCCTTCCCAGGTGCGGGTCCGTCCACTGACCAGCAGGCTGCCGGTACCAGAATGTGCCACGGCCGTGCTCACCGCGACGGTCTCGTCGGCGCGCGGCGCCCAACCATGGGTGTCGTTGTTTTCGAAGGTGTGGTTGGCGACGGTGACCGGCTCCGCGGCGCTCGCGGACGGCGCGGTGGCCAGCGGCACCGCGACCGCGACGGACACCGCGAGCCCGGCGAGGGCGAAGGGGAGCCGGCGGCGCGTATTTGCGCGCATGGTGATTCCTCTCGTGGGATGCGCGCGCCGCCAACCACGTCTGCCCAGTACGTGGGAGGCGGCACGAAGAACGGCCCACGACGCGCGCCGGCTCCCGGGACGCGCTTGGCCTAGATGATCGTCGATGTTAGGGCGGTGGGATACGCGCGTCAACGCGGATCATGCACACTCGACCCCGTGACAGTCGCCTCGGCCGTGGTCGTCAACCCCACGAAGGTCGTCGACCTCGACGAGCTGCGCCAGACCGTCACCGCTCTGCTCACCGAGGCCGGCTGGCCGGAGCCGGCCTGGTACGAGACGACCCGCGAGGACCCCGGCCGGGGCCAGGCGCGCAAGGCGGTCGAGGGCGGCGCGCGGGTGGTCTTCGCGTGCGGCGGCGACGGCACCGTGCGCTCCTGCGTCAGCGAGCTCGCCGGCACCGAGGTCGCGCTCGCCGTGCTGCCGAGCGGCACCGGCAACCTGCTCGCCGCCAACCTCGGCCTCACCCACGACCTGATCGGCGGCATCGAGGTCGCGCTGGCCGGCGGGATGCGCCGGATCGACGTGGGCGCGGTCGACGGCGAGTGCTTCGCGGTGATGGCCGGCATGGGCTTCGACGCGCAGATGCTCGCCGCCACCTCGGAGACGACGAAGGCGCGGATCGGCTGGCCGGCGTACGTGTTCGGCGCCGTCCGCCACCTCCGCGACCGCCCGATGCGGGTCACCATCCGGATCGATGACAAGCCGCCCATCCGCCGCCGCGCGCGCACGGTCCTGATCGCGAACGTGGGCCGCCTCAAGGGCGGCCTGCGGCTGCTGCTCGACGCCGAGCCGGACGACGGCGCGTTCGACGTGGCGGTGCTCACCCCGCGCACTCTCGGCCACTGGGCGTCGCTGGCCTGGGCGGTGGCGACGCGGCAGCGACGGGTGCCGCGGATGGAGGTGTTTCGCGGGCGGAGCGTGCAGGTGACCAGCAACCGCGCGCAGCCCCGCGAGCTCGACGGCGACCTGATCGAGCCGGGACGCACGCTCCGCGCCGAGATGCGGCCCGAAGCGCTGTGGCTCTGCGTCCCACGGCCGGCCGGTTCGGAAGACCTGGCCGAGGGCGCCTAAATCGGTGGCGGGCCGCGGCCGGCCGGGTTACCGTGGCCGCATGATCTCCTGACGTCCTTCTGAGACCCGCGTACATCAGCCTCTGTCTCGGGCGTCGTCCCCCTGTGCCTCGCGCCTCGCGTGCGTGCGCCCGGGACTCCGCTTACGGAAGGAGACACCCCTTATGCCTGGCGAATTCTCCGTACACGTCGACCCCGACGAGTTGGCCGCGCAGAGCGTCGCGGCGGCGTTCCAGCACAGCGACGGCAAAGGCGACCGCAAGGTCGACCGGTCCGGCAAGCCGGCGGCCGCGGCGTCGCGCGGCAAGGCGAGCCGTGGCGGCCAGGGCGCCGCACAGCCCAAGCGGTACGCGTTCCGCCGCAGCTGAGCTTCCCCGGTACGGGGGTCGGGCGCCCGGCCCCCGCTACCGCAGGCGCGGGATCAGCTCGCGCTCGGCCCAGTCGAGAAACTCGGGCTGGCTCTCGCCGCCCACCTGCACCAGCGCCACGTGGGTGAACCCCGCGTCGACGTACCGGTTGAACGCCTCGACATGCTTGTCCACGTCCGGCCCGCAGGGCACGGTCCGCACCAGGTCCTCCTCGCGGACGAACTGGGTCGCCGCCGCGAACGAGTCCGGCCCGGGCAGCTCCGCGTTGACCTTCCAGCCGAGTGGCGACCAGCGCCACTGGTCGACGACGCGCTTGCGGCACTCCGACTCGTCCGGCCCCCAGCAGACGGCCACCTGCCCGAAGCGCGGCTTGCCCTCGCCGCCCGCCTCGTCGAAGAGCTCGATCACGTGGGCGTCCGGCTCGACGGCGATCAGGCCGTCCGCGTACTCGCCGGCGAGCGCGGTCGAGGACGGGCCGGAGGCCGCGACCGCCAGCGGGACGCCGCCGTCCGGCCGATCCCACAGGTACGCCTCCGGCACGTCGTAGTACTCCCCCGAGTACGTGACCGTCTCGCCGTCGAGCAGCGACCGGATGACTTGCAGCGCCTCCTCGAACATGTCGTGCCGCTGCTGCACGTGCGGCCAGGCGCCGACCACGTGCTCGTTGAGGTTTTCCCCGGCGCCGACTCCGAGCGTGAACCGCCCGTCCGACATCAGCCCGACCGTGGCCGCCTTCTGCGCGACCACGGCCGGGTGGTACCGCCGGATCGGGCACGTCACGAACGACATCAGGTCGACCCGCGAGGTGGTGTGCGCGACCGCGCCCAGCACCGACCACGCGTACGGCGAGTGGCCCTGACTGTCGAGCCACGGGTAGTAGTGGTCGGAGATGACCTCGAAGTCGAACCCCGCCCCCTCCGCGCGCTGCGCGTAGTCGACGAGCTCCTTCGGACCGGTCTGCTCGCACATCAGGGTGTAGCCAACGGCAACCATGTCGGTGGCTTACCCACCGCTATGGGTGCTACACCCAGGGGTCGTCGACCGGATCCGGTCTTCTCTCCGGACCCGCCGCGGCGTCCCGCCCGCGGCTCTGCGCGGCGGCGAGCGCGCCGACCGCCAGCAGCATGACGATGCCGGCGCCGGCGATGAAGAGCATGTCGCCGTGTCCGCCCGAGGCGGGCGCCGCCGTGCCCGGTACGGCCGCGGTGGCGGCCGCCGGCGGACCGACGATCGCGAGGACGGCGATGGCCAGTACCGCCAGCCGCAAGATCAGCCTGGTGCCCATGGTGTTGCCCCCTCCCGTATGCCGTGCATGCCCGGCCTCCGTTGGCCGGAAACACGAAGGTAGCGCCACCTTCCCGGAAAATCCGGATTATCGGATTCGGCGAATCCGCTTCGTGTCGGATGGCGGGATGGCTTCCCAAGGGCAGTGATTTAGTTCTATTCTTGCCGGAGCGCTCCCATCTACGAATCTTCCGGCCGCCGTCGCAGCACCGTCGCGTCGGCGGTCGTCGCCTTTCTCACGACCGACGGTCTCCCGGGCGTAGCATTCGGGTTACTTAACCGGTTGAGTGAGCGAGCTCGCGAGCGAACCGTCAGACGGCTTAGTTGGGGGCAGTCCGTGACGCACTATGGGTTCAATCTCCAGTGGCTCTTCATGCGGCCGGCCGGCGCGACCGAGCCCGACCCGCGCGTGCTCGACACGATCGCCGGCTGGGGCTTCAACTTCGTCCGGCTGCCGTGCGACTACCGCTTCTTCACCGCCCCGCCGGGCTACCCGCCCGCGGCCGAGCACGCGCTGGCCCGCGTCGACCGGATCCTCGACGCCTGCCGGGCCCGCGGCCTGCACCTGTCGCTCAGCCTGCACCGGGCCCCCGGATACATCATCACGGGCTGGGAGAGCGAGCCGCACAACCTCTGGGCCGACCGGCCCGCGCAGGACGCGTTCGCGGCGCTGTGGCGCGGCTTCGCCACCCGCTACCGGGGCGTGCCCGGCTCGGCGCTCTCCTTCGACCTCGTCAACGAGCCGCCCGCGCTCGGCCTGCGCGGCTTCACCCGGGCCGCGCACGAGGCGGTCATCCGCCGCACGGTCGCCGAGATCCGCGCCGTCGACTCCGACCGCCCGATCGTGATCGACGGTCTGGACGGCGGCAACCTGGCAATGCCGGAGCTCACCGACCTCGGCGTCCTCCACAGTGGACGCGGGTACCAGCCGATGTCGGTCACCCACTACCGGGCGAGCTGGTGGCCGGGGCACGCGCACCTGCCCGAGCCGGCCTACCCTGGCGACTACGAGGGCCGGTGGTGGGACGCCGCCGCGCTGCGCGAGTTCTACAAGCCGTGGCGCGAGGTGGCCGCCGCCGGCACACCCGTCCACATTGGCGAGTTCGGCTGCTACGAGTACACGCCCGACGACGTGGCGCTGCGGTGGTTCACCGACGTGCTCGGCGTTTTCGCGGAGCAGCGGTGGGGCTACGCGCTGTGGGAGTTCGCCGGCGCGTTCGGCGTGGTCGGCCATCACCGCCCGGGTGGCCGCTTCGAGGCCCGCGACGGCTGGATGGTCGACGTCCGCCTGCTCGAACTCCTTCAAGCACATAGGGCGTGAGCTCGCGGGCCAGCCATCGGCCTCAGCGTTTGAACTCTTCCCAGCCAGCATCCGTATCCACCGTTGCCGGCAGGGCGGGCGTCCGGCGGAAGTTCTCTGTTCGTTGTGCTGTCGAAAGGACGACCGTGAGAAACGCCCACCGGGCAAAAGGAGCGCCGATGCTGAGCCGGCGGAATGTGCTGCTTGGCGCGGCCACCGTCGGAGTCGGCGGCGCCGTCGTCAGTGTGGCCAGCCTCAGCGAGGCGTTCGAGGAGGCCGGAGCGGCACCCGGCGAGACCATCGTGGTGCAGGTCAAAGACCTGAGAGCGGGACGCCTTGACGTATTCGCCGGAGAGCGGCGCATCGAGGTGACAGACCGCGATCTGGCATCACGCATGGCCAAGGCCGCACGCCGCAAGTAAGCGCTTCTCTCTTTTCCCTGCCTTGTGAGGTGGTTCCCGCATGTCTTCTCATCGTGAGGCCCCGGAGATCTCCAAGGATCCGGTGGCCGACAGCACCGACCTGTACGCGTTCGTCAGCCCGGATCGCCCGGACACGGTCACGCTGATCGCGAACTACGTGCCGCTGCAAACGCCGGCGTCGGGCCCCAACTTCTTCGAGTTCGGCGACGACGTGCTGTACGAGATCCACGTCGACAACAACGGCGACGGCCACGCGGACGTGACGTACCAGTTCCGCTTCGAGACGAAGGTGACCAACGAGAACACCTTCCTCTACAACACCGGCCCGATCGAGTCGCTGGACAGTGAAAACTGGAACCGGCGGCAGTTCTACAGCATCACCAAAGTGGACGGTCATGGCAACGCGCGAGTGCTGGCCCGCAACGTGCCCTGCCCGCCCGCGAACGTCGGCCCACTGTCCATTCCGGACTACAAAGGGCTGGCGGCGGACGCGACGTTCAAGCTGAAGACCGGCGAGAAGGTGTTCGCGGGGCAGCGTGCGGAGGGCTTCTTCGTCGACCTCGGCTCGATCTTCGACCTGGGCACCCTGCGGCCGTTCCAAAACCTGCACCTGCTCGGCCAGAAGGCTTTCCAGAAGGCGGGCGACGCGGTCAACGCCACCGACCGGGTCAACGTGCACAGCATCGCGCTCCAGGTGCCCATCAAGGACCTGCGCGGCAAGTCGAGCCCGGTCATCGGGGTGTGGACCAGTGCCAGCCGCCGGCAGGTACGGGTGCTGCACGGGCACAACAGCGACGACGTGTACGTGGGGCCGAACGTGCAGGTGTCCCGGCTCGGCAACCCGCTCTTCAACGAGGTCATCGTGCCGATGGCCAAGAAGGACCTGTGGAACAGCCTGCCGCCCACCGAGGACAAGAACTTCGTCCAGTTCGTGGAGCAGCCCGAGCTCGCCCAGCTCCTACCCGTGCTGTATCCGGGGGTCTTCGACAACCTCGCCGCGCTCAACAAGAAGAAGACGCCGCGCGCGGACCTCGTGGCGGTGCTGCTCACCGGCATCCCCGAGGGGCTGATCGACGGCTTCACCAACAGCACCGGCGAGATCCAGGCCGACATGCTGCGGCTCAACACGCACATCAAGCCGAGCAAGAAGGAGAACCCGCTCGGTGTGCTCGGCGGCGACCTGGCCGGCTTTCCGAACGGGCGGCGGGTGAAGGACGACGTGGTCTCGATCGCGCTGCGCGCGGTGGCCGGCGCGACGTTCGCGTTGGTGGACAAGAAGTTCAAGCCCGACGACGCCGTGGCGATCCTGGAGCAGGGGCTGAGCGCGGCCGACGTCACGTCGCCGTTCCTGGCCCGCTTCCCCTACCTCGGCATCCCCTACGACGGCTTCAACAACCCGTCATGAGTACCCACCACCACATGCTTGGACCGTCCGGTGTGGGCAGTGTCGTGCTCGACATCGGCGGCAACACCGGTGCGCTCGTCATCGTGACCGGGCCCGAGTGGCACGGTCGTGAGATCGAGATCAGCCCGAAGGACCAGGATCCGTCGGTGCGCACGCACGTGGCCGTGCGGGCGCGCCACGTCGCGAGCGGTGTCCGCTACACCGCGGTGTTTCCCGCACTGCCGGCCGGCGCCTACGTCATCTGGCGCTCGCCGACCGAGATGGCGGGCACGGTGGTGGTGGCGGGCGCCACGGTCACCGAAATCGAATGGTGGCAGCTGCCGTAAGTCGTCGACTGTCCAGGGTGGACCCTGATAGGGGGCAGGCACGCCTGCCCCCTATCAGTGCGGGACCGTCAGGCGGTGAAGTCGAACTCGCCGTCCTTCACGCCGCCGACGAACGCCTCCCACTCTCCGCGGGTGTAGACGATCGTGGCGCCGTCGGGTGACTTGCTGTGCCGCACCGCGACACGACCGCTGCCGTCGGCAAGCGGACCGGCCTCGACGCAGTTGCCTCCGAGGCTGTCGCTCCTTGTGCTGACGTGCCAGGCGACGCCCGGCAGTGACTCGCTCATGACAACTCCTCTGCGAGTGTTGCGATGAGCGCCATCGACTCAGCAGCGCTGAGTGCGACCTCCCGCAAAGCATCGTACGCCTTGGAGTAGCGGTGGGCGCGGGAGGCCTCCATGAAAAGTCGCCCGCCGAGCTGCTCCACATAGGCCACCTCGGGGTATGGCCGCTGCATCTTGAAAAGCGTGAAGCTGCCATCGAGCCCGCCGTGCAACCCCATCCGGGTGGGGATCACCCGCACCTCCACGTGGGGACGCTCCACCACGCGGGCGAGGTGCTCCAATTGGGCGCGGAGGACCAAACGGCCACCGACCGGTCGGTGCAGCACCGACTCCTCTACGAGGGCGGCCAACCGCTTCGGCGGCTTTTCGTCGAGGATGAGCTGCCGCTCCATCCGCAGCCGCACCCAGCGGTCGATCTTTTGCTGGTTGGATTGCGCGCCCTCGGTGTACCGGATCACCGCCTCGGCGTAGTCACGCGTCTGCACCAACCCGGGAAACACCATCGTGGAATAGGTGCAGATCTCCTCGGACCGCGACTCCAGCCACGGATAGTCGACGAAGGTCTGGTCGTAGACGGTCCCCTCGAAGTCGTCATCCCAGCGGTTGACCCGCCAGGCGTCCTGGGCCAGCTGCACGAGCTGGGCGCGCTCGCGCTCGTCGTAGACGCCGTAGACGTCGAGCAGCGAGATCACGTGGTCGCGCCGGAAGGGCCACTCGGCCCGCTCGTAGCGCGCGAGCGTGGAGAACTCCACCCCGAGATACGCCGCGATGTACTTGAGTGTCAGGCCCCGCTCTTCGCGTAGCTCGCGCATCCGCTGGCCGAGCCACTGCGCGCGAATGGTCTGCACGAACTGCTCTCGTTTGGTTGGCATTCCACCCTCTCAAATGGACCTGCTGGTGGCCGGGTAGCGGAAAGGCTTGTGAAATAACCGATGCGGACGGAGTGCGAGCCCGCCCGGATCCGGACAGAGTTTTACCACGACGTGGTCAGCAGATGCCAGGGGTGGCATGGAAACTGTTGTTTTGCCATTTACCAATGTCCGCGACACGCGGCCGTTTGGGCAAACTGCTTGGTCTTGGCCACCCACCCGCTTGGGCGCCATCGCCTTTCCCCGTCGCAGTCCTTGTTCCAACAATTCGCCTTTGGCAGCGTCCCTCCCAACGAGCGCGGCAACATGACCGGGCTCCGAGCATGACCAGGAAAAGGCTCGGCGGAAAGGCCCTGTGAAATCTTGCAAACGACGGCCGGGATGCATTCCTTGATCGCGGTCGCGGGGTGCGTGTGCGAGGCGCACCCCGGCCCCTTTCCCCATTAAAGACTCCCCGACGGCGTGCCGACACCGATTCCGCGCCGTCGGGTGAGGCCGGCGGGCGTGCCCGTGTGCCTCCCGCAGACGCGCCACATGCGCGGGCACGCCCGCCCTTCCCATCCCGGAGGAAACGTGAACCTCGTCAAGCGCGCATCCGCCGCCGCGATCGCGGTCGTACTGGCGGCGGGTGCCTGCGACAGCGGCGGCGGCGAGCCGAGAGCCGCGGAGGCGGACAGGGTGACCTACCTGACCGCGGTCGGCGCGTTCGGCCGCGAGTCGTACGCGTGGGTGGCGAAGGAGAAAGGCTTCTTCGCCGAGGCCGGCATCGACGTGGAGATCCGGCCCGGGGCCGGCACGACGGAAAACCTCGGGCTGCTCGCATCGGGACGGGCCCAGTTCTCCGCCAACGACCTCTCCGCCGTGATGATCGTGCTCGGCAACGGCAAGTACCGCGCCGACGTCCGTGCCGTCGCGGTCATCCAGCAGCGCACGCTCAACTCCGTCACGCTGCTCGCCGCCACCGGCGTCAAGACGCCGCGCGACCTGTCCGGCCGGACGATCGGCGGCGTGCGGGGCGGCGCGCCGTGGCTGCTCTTTCCCGCGTACGCAAAGCTCGCCGGCCTGGACGCGAGCACGGTGAGATGGATCGGCGCCGAGGCGGCACAGATGCCGAAACTGCTCGCCACCGGAAAGGTCGACGGCGTCGGCCAGTTCGTGGTCGCGCGGCCGGCGGTGGAAAAGGCGGCGGGCGGCCGCCCGGCGGTCGTGCTGCCGTACTCGGACGTGCTCACCGACCTGTACGGCAACGCGCTCCTCGCCTCCACCAAAGTTATCCGGGAGGATCCGGATCTGGTGCGGCGCTTCGCCGGCGCGCTCCTGGAGGGCCTCGTGTACGCCATCGGCCACCCGGAGGAAAGCGGCCAGATCCTCCGCAAGTACGTGCCGACGGCCGACCCCGCCACCGCGGCGGCAGAGGTGGAGCTGATGGAGCCCTACGTGCGCGCCAACGGTACGGCCGGTGTCTTCGAGGGCGCCCGCGTCGCCCGCGCCGTCGCCATCCTGCGCGGCACCGGCATCATCGCCGGCGAGCTGCCGACGGCGGACGTCGTCGCGTTCGACTTCGTCACCCAGCAGATCCGATGAGGACAGTCAGCGTGGCGGACCTGGAGGTGCGCCGGGAGGTGTACCTCGCCGCCGCCCTCGACACGTTCAGCATCGCGCGGCTCGCGGCGCTGCCACACCTGACCGGCACGCGCTGCCTCGACCTCGGGCCGGGCGGCAGCGCCGTTCCCGTGTGGTTGCGCGACCGGGTCGGCGCGGCGGGTGAGGTGGTGACGGCGGTGGGCGACCCGCTCCCGCCGGCCGTCCTGGCACCCGGCCGGTACGGGCTGATCCGGGCCCGGCTGTTGCTCATGCGCGTACCCCACCCGGAAGGGCTGCTGCGGCGCCTGGCGGCCGCGCTGGGACCGGGCGGCACCCTCGTCGTCGAAGACTGGCACCTGTGGCCCGACAACGCGGTGCTCGCGGCACCGAGCCCGCGCGACGCCGGCCTCGTCGAGCGCTGTCAACGCCTGCTGAGCGAGGAGATCCTGCCCGGGCTCGGCGTCGACCCGACCTGGGCCATCCGCGCGCACTCCGCGGCCCGCGCCGCCGGTCTGACCACAGTGGACACCCAGATCCACGTGCCGGTCTGGTCGGCCGGTGATCCGGGTGCCCTGCTGATGGCCGTGGACCTCGTCCGCCACCAGCGACGGCTCCTGACGGCCGGCCTGACCCCGGCCGAGCTCGACCGCGTGCGCCAGCTCGTCACCGATCCCGGCTCCGGCCTCGTGCTCCGCGGCCACCCGCTCTACTCGACCTCCGGCCCGGCCCCGCCCTGGTAGCGGTCAGAACACTCCGAAGTAGTCGGTGAAGAAGCGGTCCGGCGCCACCGCCGTCGCGACCTCGTGCGGCCCGTCCGCGCGCGGACGCCACGCGGTGGCGCCACTCCCGTCGACGGTCACCTCGCCGCGGGTGAACTCGCATACCTCGTCGTCGAAGACCGTGACCGCGGCGAGCGGGTCGTGGAAGTAGATGCCGTCGCGCTCGGCGAACCACACCGCGGCGAAGTCGCGCACCGGGCGCAGCAGCGGGACCGTGCAGCGGGCGCTGAAGGCATCGGCCTCCAGGTAGACCTGGCGGGTCACGTCGAGCCCGACCGCGCGGACGCGGGGCACCGGCGCGGCGAACACCCGGGCGGCCGCCTCGGGGTCGCATCGGACGTTCCACTCGGGCTTGCCGTCGGTGGTGTAGCGACCGCCCATCAGCACGAGCGCCTTCAGCAGCCCGGCGGTGTCGGAGTGGCGGTCGAAGAGCAGGGCGGCGTTGGTGAGCGGGCCGATCGTCAGCAGCGTCACCTCGCCCGGATGGGCGCGGATCGTCGCGGCCAGGAAGTCGACCGCCTCCCCCCGCGGAAACTCGCTCTCGTGCGGCCAGCCGGCCACCCGGTCGGCCTGGTGGGCGAGCGCCTGCGGCGACGGGGCGCCGGCGAGCGTGGCCTCCTCGCCCGGCCGGATCGGCACGTCCACTCCCGCCACCCGGCAGAGCGCCGAGGCGAGCATCGCGCGCTTGGTGGCCTCGCCGGTGACCGTGGTGACGCCGAGCAGCTCGCAGCGCGGCTGGGCCAGCAGGTACGCGAGGCAGACCGCGTCGTCGATGTCCGAACCGATGTCGGTATCCAGCAGGATTTTTTCCGGCACGCCGACATTCAACCCGCTTGCCGGGCGATGCGCCCACACGGCACACTCGACGGGTGACGTACGCCGCGACGCGATTTCTCCGCCCCCGGGTGACCGGTGGGCGACCGCGGCTGCGCTGACGGAGACGGCGCGAGACGAGCCCCCTGGCCACGCCGGGGGGCTCTCGCCATTTTCGACCCGTCTCTCTTTCGAGGATCCGCCATGACGCCCGAAGAACTCCGCGCTGCCCTCGACCTGCGCGACCTCACCGACCCCGAAGCCGGCGAACACGCGATGCAGCACGTCGTATCCGCCATCGAGTACGCGCTGGCCCGTGCCTGGGCGATCCCGGTGCGCCGCGACCCCGGCCCGCGGATCGTGTCCGTGACCGACAACTACGACCGGCTGCGGTACTCGCCCGAAGCGGTCACCCGCGACCGCCGCTACAGCCGCTACCTGGACGGCGGCCGCATGCTCCGCTCGCACACCACCGCCCGGATCCCCGCGCTCCTGGACGCCAACGGCTTGCCGGACGTGCTGCTCAGCGTGCCCGGCGTCTGCTACCGGCGGGACGTGATCGACCGCCACCACGTCGGTGAGCCACACCAGCTCGACCTGTGGCGGATCCGCCGGTCCGGTCCCCCACTAACCGAGGCCGACCTCGTGCACATGATCGGCCTGGTCGTCACGGCCGTGCTGCCCGACCGTCCGTGGCACACCGTGCCGAACACCCACCCGTACACGCTCGCCGGCCGCGAGATATACGTCGGCGACGTGGAGGTCGGTGAGTGCGGGCTCGCCCACCCGGAGGTCACCGGCGGCCCGAGCGGCCTCGCGATGGGGCTCGGCCTGGACCGGCTCGTGATGCTCGCGAAGGGCGTCGACGACATCCGGCTGCTGCGCTCGACCGACCCGCGGGTGGCGGCGCAGATGCGCGATCTCTCGCCGTACCGCCCGGTCTCGGCCATGCCGGCCGCGCACCGCGATCTCTCCCTCGCGGTGGCGGACGACCTCGACGCCGAACTGCTCGGCGACCGCGTACGCGACCTGCTCGGCCCGGACGCCGCCGCGGTCGAGGAGGTCTCGGTGCGCTCCGAGACCGGCTACGCGGACCTGCCCGAGTCCGCGCGCACGCGGATGGGCCTGCGGCCGGGCCAGAAGAACGTGCTGCTCCGCGTGGTCCTGCGCGACCTCACCCGCACGCTCACCTCGACCGAGGCCAACGCCCTACGCGACCGCGTCTACGCCGGCCTCCACGAAGGCGAGGTGCACGAGTGGGCGACCTGACCGACGGCGGTCCCAGGCAGCTTCACGGTTGGCGGCGTAGCACCAAGTAGCACATCAGACTTAGAATGGGCTACATGGCCGAGCACGCCCGCGAAATCACCCAGCGCGAGCTGCGCAACGAGTCAGGCGAGATCATGCGAAGCGTCGAGCGCGGTGAGTCGTTCACGATCACCCGCAACGGCACGCCGATCGCGCGTCTGATCCCGCTGCGCCGCCGCACCTTCGTGCCGCGGGAGGAGGTCATAGCCGCGTTCGCCACGGCTCCCAGGATCGACGCCGATCGGTTCCGCGCCGACCTCGACGCTGGCGTCGACGACGACCTGGACAGCCGTGAGTGGTGAGCCGTCGAGTCGAGGACTGATCGACACCAACATCGTCATCCATCTCTCCCGCCTCGACGCCGCCGATCTGCCGGAGGAGCTGGTCATAAGCGCGGTCACGCTTGCCGAGCTGTCCGCCGGCCCGCACCATGCTGACGACCCGGTGGAGCGCGCACGCCGGATCAGCATCCTCCAGCACGTGGAGGCCACATTCGATCCACTACCGTTCGACGCGGACGCGGCGCGGGCGTTTGGGCGAGTTACCGCCGCGGTGCTCGCTGCCGGCCGCAAGCCGCGCAGGCGGCTCGCCGATCTGATGATCGCCTCGATCGGGATCGTCAACGGCCTGCCGATCTACACCACCAATCCCGACGACTTCGCGGGCTTGGACAGGCTCGCTGAGATCATCCCGGTACAGCGCCCCGCTCCGACCGAGCCTCGTCCTTGACCTGCCGAGCGACGTTCTCGCGGCTCGACGGTTGAGTGGGTGGGCGCCGGGCGGTCCCGTACCGTAGCGGCGTGACGTACAAGGTCCAGGTCACCTGGTGGGGGCACAGCACCGTCTGGGTCGAAGACTCCGGCGTGCGCATCGTGACCGACCCCGTCCTCGGTGACCGGATCGCGCACCTGAAGCGGATGCGCGGTGTCGCGCCACGGCTGGCCGGGCCGCCCGACGCGGTGCTCGTGTCTCACCTGCACGCCGACCACCTCGACGTGGCGTCGCTGCGGCGGCTCGGGCCGGAGGCGACGCTCGTCGTGCCGGCCGGTGCGGGCGCGTTCGTGCGGCAGCGGCTCGGGCCGGCGTTCCATCGGCGGTGCGCGGAGCTGGCCGTCGGCGACGACGTGGCGGTCGGCGGGGTGCGGATCAAGGCTGTCCCCGCCGCCCACGACGGCGCTCGCGGTCCGTGGTCACGGCACCGGGCGGCGGCCCTCGGCTACACGGTGCACGGCGCGGCCAACACCTGGTTCGCCGGCGACACCGGGCTTTTCGACGGGATGGCCGACCTCGGCCCGCTCGACCTGGCGCTGGTGCCGGTGGGCGGCTGGGGGCCGACGCTGGGGCGCGGGCACCTGGACGCCTACACGGCGGCCGAGGCGATGCGGCGGGCGGCGCCGCGGGAGGCGGTGCCCGTGCACTTCGGCACGTTCTGGCCGGTGGGGATGGCGCGGGTGCGGCCGGACCGGTTTCACAACCCGGGGCCGGACTTCGCGCGGATCACCGAGACCGTCGCGCCGGGCACCCGCGTGACCGTCCTTTCCCCGGGCGACTCCATGACGGTGATCCCGTGAGTGCGCTCCTCAGCACGCTGGTTTCGCTCATCGTGGTGGTGACCTTCGGCGCGGTGGTGCCGATCGTGCCGACCGGAGCCGCGGTGAGCGGCGCGGCGGCCTACGCGGCGCACCAGAACCCGCTGTACGTGCTGCTCGTGATCGTGGCCGGGGCCGGCGGCGCGTACATCGGCGACCTCGCGATGTACGCGATCTGCCGGTGGGGCGGCGAGCAGCTGGCCCGGCGCCTGCACTGGCTGCGCGACAAGGAGCGCCTGGAGCGGATGAGCAAAAAGCTCCAGGA
Organism: Phytohabitans sp. LJ34; assembly: GCF_052068095.1. NCBI lineage: Bacteria > Bacillati > Actinomycetota > Actinomycetes > Micromonosporales > Micromonosporaceae > Phytohabitans > Phytohabitans sp. LJ34. Next base: position 55,418 of record NZ_JBQHDG010000030.1, read on the forward strand.
ACGGCAGATCTCCGTGCTGCTCGTCTCCCGCCTGCTGCCCGGCGGGCGGGTGCCGGTGCTGCTGGCGGCGGCGCTGATGGGCCTGGACTGGCGGCGGTTCGCGGTCACCAACCTGCCGGCCTGCCTGCTCTGGTCGACCGTGTACGCGGGGATCGGCATCTTCGGGTACGCGATCTTCCCGGAACCCTGGCAGAGCGTGGTGGCCGCGGTGCTGCTGGTGCTGCTGATCTCACAGACCGCCTCGATCATCAGCCGGCGGCGGGAGGCGGCGGCCGAAGCCCGCGAGGTCAGGCCCCGGCAGACGGAAGCCTGACCGGCTCGGCCTCCCGGAGATCCGGCGCGTCGAGGCGCAGCCCCAGCTTGTCGAGCCAGCTCAGCAGCGTGCGGTACACCCCGTCCGGCCCGACCACGGGATCGGTCTCCAGCGTCCACCCCGACGGGTAGACCAGAAACGCCTCGGTCTGCCAGCCGCCCAGCCCGCCGTGGCTGCCCACGAGCTCCTCGAACGCGGCGACCTCCTCGATGCCCGGCTCGACGACGCTGACCAGCACCAGGTCGCCGACGTGGTCCATTTGCTGGTGGCGGAGGAGGTCTTCGCGGGCGCGCGGGCCGTACTGCACCAGCGGGTCTTCGCCCTCGACGTGCCCGTCGCGCAGGCGGTGCCATCCGCGCTTGCCGTGTGCCACCGGTCCGTGCTCGGCCTCGTCGACCACCACGATGCCGACGCCGGGGTGGGCGACGAGCCCGGCGACCAGCTCCGGGTGCTCGGCCTCGATCTTGTCGCGGGTGAGCTTTTCCGGGTGGCGGGTGAGGTAGACCATGCCGAGGTTGCCGGAGGCGATGACCACGGTCTCCGGGTCGCGTTCGGCGATCGCCTTCGCCTCTTCGTCGGCCGGGCCGAGCGTGACCTCGCCGTCGTGGGTGTGCTTGCGGATCGCTTTCCGGGTCGCGGCGGCGGTCGGCCCCTGGCGGCTGACCGCCTCGGTCAGCAGTGCGTTTACCCGGCCCCACTCCTCGACGGTGCGGGTGGCGGCGCCCGGCCGGTGGCCGTTGGTGCCACCCCGCGCCAGCCGCGCCACCACCTCTTCCAGCGACTCGTCGAACCGCTGGCGGAACGTGGCACCCTGGCTCTGCCCGTGGTCGGAGAGGACGACCAGGTGGTATCGCCGGGCCGCCTCGCGGGAGAGCCGCTCCAGCATGCCCAGCACCAGGTCGAGCGACTCCAGCACGTCGAGCGCCTCCGGGCGGGCCGGGCCGGCGTGGTGGGCCACCTCGTCGTAGTCGACGAAGTCGCAGAAGATCACCGGCGCGCCGCGGGCCATCTGCTCGGCGATCAGCGTGACGTTGAGGTCGCGCAGCAGCGTGGTGGCCGGGCGCAGCGCGAGGAACGCGCCACCGCGGCTGACCCGCGGGCGTACGTCGCGGCGGCGTTGCACCCGCGCCTGGTGCAGCTCGCGGATCAGCTCGCCGATGCCGAGCACGACCGCGCGGGTGAAGCCGTACGGGCTGGTCATGAACGAGGCGTACCCCCGCGCGTTGCGCCCGGGCAGCGCGGCGTGGCTGACCGTGAGCAGGCAGGTGGCGGCGTCGCCGGAGAACACGTTGCTGATGCTCACCCCGCCGTCGCGGAGCAGGCCCTGGTCGCCGGCCAGCCGCCGCTCGACCTCGGCCGCGTCGCGGGGACGGCTGGTGACGACGAGGCGGCGGCTGTCCTTCTCGTACCACCGGAAAGCCGGCACCCGGCGGACGTCGCCGTAAAGGATGCCCGCCTGGGCGGCGGGCGTGGTGGCCGGCATGCCGGTGTGCCAGGTGGCCAGGCGATGGCTGCGGGTGCCCAGCCAGCGGCCGACGTTGGGCAGGTTGCCGGCGCGCACGGCCCACCGCAGCAGCGGCGCGGGCACGCCGTCGAGCTGGATCACCAGCAGGCCGTCCGGGCAGGCCACGGCGCCGGTGCCTTGCTTGACCTTCTCTTCGAGGCGGCGCACCCGGGCCATCAGGCGCACGGTCTCGCTCACGAACGTGTCGTCGGTGCCCGCGTCGGCGAACCAGTTGACGAGTGCCGACAGCGCGACCGCGACCCACGACGCGCCGAAGACCACCGGGAGGTTGGCGACGTGGGTGTCGGGCGCGAACCACAGCGCCACGTACAGCACGATGGCCTGCACCATCGCGCCCAGCACCAGCGCGCCGAAGCCGCCGAGCACGGTGGCGAGCGCGAGCAGGAGCGGCCGCAGCAGCGCGCCGACGGCGGCGACCACCACCACGAGGCCGAGCAGCGCGACGAGGTTGCTCGCGGTCACGCCGGGCAGCAGCCAGAACGTGCCGGCGAGCACGATGAACGAGGTCACCGCGTTGCGCAGGATGCTGCGTACCCGGCGGATGGTGGGCCGCCAGCCGCGCAGCGCGCGCAGGCCCACCCTGGCCCGCCCGGGGCGGGTCACGACCGCGTCGCGCTCCGGGTTCACAGTGGCCACCAGCAAACGATGGCACAGACCGTCACGCCCGGTTGAGGTATACCCTGCCTGTCTTGCTGCCGTCGTATCACTTTGTCCTAGTTTGCTGGGTGGGTGGCGTCGCGGTACGCGCCCGGTGTTACCCCGTAGCAGCGCGTGAACCACCTGTTGAGATGACTTTGGTCGGCGAACCCGGCCGCGGCGGCCGCCTCCGCGATCCCGCAGCCGGCGCCGATGAGCCGGCGGGCCTGCCGCAGCCGCGCCTGGCGCTGGTAGTCGCTCGGCGACAGCCCGTAGACGTCGCGAAACGCGCGGTAGACCGCGAACCGGCTGGTGCCGGCGGCGGCCGCGAGATCGGCGGCGGTCAGGTCCTCGGTGTACTCCTCGTCAAGCCGGTCGCGGACCCGCCGCGCGATGCCGGCGGCGCCGGTGAGGCGGCGTGCCGGCGCGGTCCGGGCGTGGCGGGTGATCGCCGCTACCGCGGCGGCCAGGCGCTCGTCGCGGGCCAGCGCGGTCGCCGGCCCGACCAGCGCCGCGTGGAGGCCGGCCACCGCACCGGCCAGCGTCGCGTCGGCCACCACCGGCTCGGCGAACAAGGGCAGCCCGACCTCGCGCTCGGCACGGTCCGCGAGCACGTCACCCACCAGGGCGGGGCCGATGTGGACCATCCGGTACGTGAACCCGAGCGCGTCGGCGGCGTGACCGTCATGCGGCTCGTCGGGGTTGAACGCCATCACCATGCCGGCGCTGGAGGTGTGCGCGGCGCCCCGGCAGGTGAAGGACTGCGCTCCGGTCTCGGTCACGCCGAAGGAGTAGGTGTCGTGGCTGTGCCGGTGGTAGACGTGCTGCTCGAAGTGGGCGTGCATCGCCTCCAGCGGCCGGTCGGCGGCCCGCCAGTATCGCGCCCAGTCCCCCACCCGCCAAGTATCCCCCGCGCACGAGCGTCCAAGACCGCCGCGGACCGCCGGGGTGATCATGGCGGCATGGCCACTACCAAGATCGCTATCGTCGTCCGCGACGACCTGGCCGCCTGGCAGCGGCTGAACGTGACCGCCTTCCTCGCCTCGGGCGTGGCCGGCGCCTTCCCGTCCTCGGTCGGCGAGCCGTACGAGGACGCCTCCGGCACCTCCTACCTGCCGATGTTCGGGCAGCCGGTGCTCGTGTACGCGGCCGACCTCGACGCGCTCACCGAGGCACGGGCCAAGGCGGTCGAGCGGGGTCTGGCGGTCGGCGTCTACACCGAGGAGCTCTTCACGACCGGCAACGACGAGGACAACCGGGCCGCGGTGCGCGCGGTGCCGGCGGAGAAGCTGCGGCTGGTGGGCCTGTCGGTGCACGGCCCGCGGAACGCGGTGGACAAGGTGTTGAAGGGACTGTCGCTGCACCCGTGACCGGGGGCGCTTAGGCTCGGTGGATGCGTCTCGCCACGTGGAACGTCAACTCGCTGAAGATGCGCCTGCCCCGGGTCCTCCCGTGGCTGGCCGACAAGCAGCCCGACGTGCTGCTGCTCCAGGAGACCAAGCTCGCGGACGCGGCCATCCCCACCGCCGAGCTCAAGGAGGCCGGCTACGAGGTCGCCACCCACGGCAGCGGCCAGTGGAACGGCGTGGCGATCCTGTCCAAGGTCGGCATCGAAGACGTCGTGCGCGGCTTCGACTCCGAGCCCGGCTTCCCCGACCCCGAGGCGCGGGCCATCTCGGCCACCTGCGGCGGGCTGCGCGTCTGGTCGGTGTACGTGCCGAACGGCCGCGAGCCCGACTCGCCGCACTACCAGTACAAGCTGGGCTGGCTCGCCGCCCTCCGCGACGCGCTCGCGGCCGACCTCGCCACCGGCCGGCCCGTGGTCGTGGCCGGCGACTTCAACGTGGCGCCCACCGACGCGGACGTGTGGGACCCGAAGGCGTTCGTCGGCTCGACCCACGTCACCGCACCGGAGCGGGACGCGCTCGCGCGGATCCTGGCCGCCGGCTTCACCGACGTGGTGCCGACGCCGATGAAGGGCCCGCACCCCTTCACCTACTGGGACTACCGGGCCGGCATGTTCCACCAGAACATGGGCATGCGGATCGACCTCGTGTACGCGAGCGCCGGCGTGACCGTCGAGTCGGCGTACATCGACCGCGAAGCGCGCAAGGGCAAAGCGCCGTCGGATCACGCGCCGGTGGTCGTCGAGTTGGCATAGGTTTGCAGACATGCTGAGCCCGCAGCGGGTGCCCATGCCGGGGCTGCCGATGTCCGTGACCATCTGGGAGGTCGGCCCGCGCGACGGCCTCCAGAACGAGTCGACGATCGTCCCGGTCGACGTCAAGCTCGAGTTCCTCGACCGGCTCGCCGCCACCGGACTCGGCGTGATCGAGGCGACGAGCTTCGTCCACCCGCGGTGGGTGCCGCAGCTCGCCGACGCCGAGGAGCTGCTCACCCGCCTGGCGCCCGCCCCCGGTGTGCGCTACCCGGTGCTCGTCCCCAACGAGCGTGGCCTCGACCGCGCGCTGGCGCTCGGCGTGCGCGAGGTCGCCATCTTCGGCAGCGCCACCGAGACGTTCGCCAAGCGCAACCTCAACCGCACCGTCGACGAGTCGCTCGCCATGTTCGAGCCGGTCGTGCGGCGCGCCCACACGGAGGGCCTGCGCGTGCGCGGCTACCTGTCGATGTGCTTCGGCGACCCGTGGGAGGGCGAGGTCCCGATCGCCCAGGTCGTCTCGGTCGCCCGCCGCCTCGTTGGCCTCGGCTGCGACCAGCTCTCGCTGGGCGACACGATCGGCGTCGGCACCCCTGGCCACGTGAGCGCGCTGATCCGCGCCCTGGCCGACGCCGGCGTCGGGCCGGACCGGCTGGCCGTGCACTTCCACGACACGTACGGACAGGCACTCGCCAACACGCTGGCCGCTCTACAAGCCGGTGTGACCACAGTGGACTCCTCGGCCGGCGGCCTGGGCGGCTGCCCCTACGCCAAGAGCGCCACCGGCAACCTCGCGACCGAAGACCTCGTCTGGCAGCTGCACGGCCTGGGCATCGAGACGGGCGTCGACCTGCCCGCGCTGGTCCGCACGAGCCTGTGGATGGCCCAGCGCCTGGGCCGCCAGAGCCCTTCCGCGGTGGTCCGTGCGCTAGCCGCGGACGTCGCCTGATACGCATTCACGCATTACTCTTCCGGCGCGCCGCGGTCGCGGGTACAACCCTGCGTATGTCCTATGTACGCACGTCGCTCGCGTTTTCACTGGCGCTGGCCGCCGGCGCCGCCCTGCTGGTGGCCACCGCGCTCCAGGTGCTGATGCTCCAGGCAGTCGCCATCGACCCGATGCTCCTCGCCCACCCGGTCATCGTCCTCGACACCTACGCTTTCCGCTCCTTCGACCCGATGCTCCTCGCCAACCCGGTCATCGTCCTCGACACGTATTAGCGGAGCAGCGCGGCGGTGCGGGCAAGATCCCACTCCGCCCCGAGAGCCGCGTATATTTCGCGCGCCTCGTCGAGGTGGGCGCGGGCGCCGGCAACGTCTCCCCCGTCGGCGAGCGCGGTTGCCGCGGCCTCGAGCGCTTGCGCCTGCGGTAGGGGCCGTCCAGCCGCCGCGTACCGCCGCGCGGCCGCGCTCAGCTGTACCGGATCGCGCGCGGCAAGACCGATGGAGTGCGGCGCGAGCGTGTGGAACGCCAATCCGGCGGATCTGCGCGCGAGGTTCTCGACATGATGGTGCATGGTCCGGATCGCCGCTTGGTCATCCAGAGTCACCGCCAGGCGAGCGACATCAACGAGCAGGTCCGCCACCACGGTCGCCTCCTCCGACTCGGCGAGGCCCTGCGTCAGGAGCCGCAGCGCCTCTGCCGGCTGGCCCGCCCGCTCGTGCGCCAAGCCCCTTGCGAGGAGAACGTGCACCACCACCCGGCCGCCGTAGGGGCGCCAGTCGTGGTCGGGCAGGTCGCGACCGTCGAAATCGCTGTCACGGTGGGCACGGATCATCGCCACCAGGCCTAGGACCATCGCCTCGCTTTCCACGTCCGGCTGACTGTCGAGAACCAGATCCGCCTCTACCAGAGCGTCATCCCACCTACCGATGTTGAACAGGATCTCGACAAGAAGGCACCTGGCGTACCCCAGCCGCAGGACGTTGCTTGTGAGGTCTGCCGACTCACGAACCCGCTCTGCAACGTCGAGCGCTTCAGACCACTGGTCCATGTTGCAGAGCGCGGCCGCCTTGTTGGTCTGGAGTGTCAGCCGCAAGTCCGCGAGTGTGGCGTCGCCCTCCGCGATTGCCAGCGCGCGCTCGCACAGGCGCAGCGACTCTGCCTCGTCTCCTCGCATTCCGCAGATGGCCGCCAAGGCGCTCAGTGCACGGGCTGTCGTCGGGAGATCCTCTGCGGCCGTGGCGGCGTCCAGCGCCTTGCCCGCCAGCTCCCCAGCAATCTCCACCTGGCCAATCCCACTCCGTATGCGGGCAGCGATGACCATCAGCTGAGCACGGTGCCGCACCTCGACAGCCGATCCGGCGAGCGCCCGATCGAGCGCCACGAACGCCGCCTCCGGGTGCCCAGCGACCACCTGCGTCTCGGCGAATGTCCACAATAGATCAACGAGGAGATCCGGATCCGCCGTTCGCGCTGCGGCTTCGCGAGCCACCCGCGCGGCACCCGCCATGTCACCGGTCCGCCGGAGCGCGTCGGCGAGACGGCAACACAGTAGGTCGTGGTGCGGCCTGCCACTTGGCCCCCGGGCGACCGCCCGGCGCAGCAGCGGGATCGCCGCGTGCGGGGCGCGCCCGATCAGCTCGTGCGCCGACCCAGCCAGCCATTCCGCGGTCCAGTGGTCCGCGGCGTCGGACTCGCCCGCGGGAAGCAACTGTCGTGCCACCCGCTCGGGCGGGGCGCCGGCGCCTGCCAACGCCTTCGCGGCGTCACCGTGCCAAGCCGCCCGCACCGCATGTGGCGTCTCCTCGTACAGCGCCGTGCGGAGAAGGGGGTGCCGGAACGCCAGGTGCGGACCGTCTTCCCGCAACACACCTGCGTCGATGGCCTCATCGAGCATCGGTAGCAACTGGTTGATGCCCCGACCGAGCACCGTCATCAGGTCGGTCACGGAGAACTCGGCCCCCAGCAACGCGGTGGTACGCAAGACCTCCCGTGCTGGCTTGGACAGGAACTCCAGCCTATCGGCGATCGCGGCCGCCAGGGAGCGTGGCGCCCAATCCCCCGTGACCTCCATGTACCCGTCCACTGTGCTCAACGCGTCGCCGCGGGCGAGCGCGGCCATCAGCTCGGTGAGGTACAGCGGGTTTCCGGCGGCGGTCCGAGCCAGCGTGGTCAGGCGAGGGCCGGGACGAAGACCGGCCGTCCCGGCGACAAACTCCACCACCTCAGGATCTGACAGGCCATCCAGCCTGATTCGGCCGGAGGGCGGCAGCGCGTTGCGCAGGATACCGAGGTCGCGCCGGCGTGGAATCCGGCGTGCGGCCATGACCAGCAGGAGAGGCAGGCGTCGCGCCATGCGCACAAGCCGCCGCAACGCGACCATCGTCGTGGCGTCCGCCCATTGGACATCGTCGACCACCAGAGTCACCGGTGTCGAGGCGCACAACTCGTCGATGATGGCCAACATGCGCTCCGTCGCGGCCGCCACGAGGTCCATCCGGTCCGCCGGTGCGGGGTCGGACTGGAAGACGGTCGCGGCCGGCGGGCTGATACGTTCCTCGACCGGCACCGACCCGTCGACGGTGTCGAGGAGAGGCAGCAATGGAAAAGCCTGGCTCAGCTCGTCGCACGACGCCCAGAGGGTGCGGCACCCGAGCGTCTCGGCGTACGTCGACATGGCTCGCATGAGGAACGACTTGCCGATGCCCGGATCGCCTTCGATCAGCATCGCCCCGCCGCGTCCTCCGGCGACCTCGACTATCCGACCACGCAGCAGGTCGGTCTCCGGCACCCTGCCCACGAGGGGGGCCGTGGCAGCAACTGGCCGGTCGCATGCGGTGGGCGTCTGCTCTTCGGCGTCTCGAGCCTTAATCCACAAAGAGCGGAAACGCTCGACGTCGCCATCCAGTGCCGCCACGACATGCTGCAACGGTTCCCATCGGGGCACACGTTGGCTGCGGAGCACCGCATTGATCGTCGTGTGGCTGAGCACGCCACGACCGATCCGGCGCATCACGTCGCGCGAGCTCGGCTCTCCCGCCCGGCGGTGCAACTGGCGGATCGCGCTTACCAAAGATAAGACTGGCTCCCCGCTGTCAAGCGGAAGAGACTGCGACACAAGTTGATCCAAATCATCGGGGTCCGTGGCGTCGCAAGAACGCGACTGCGGCAATACGCTAGCCACGAAAAAGAGATCTTGAAACAGCCTTACCGTGCCATTCTTGAATGATTCACTCGTCCGTTTGATGATCCACCTCCCAGGTGACGGACTCAGCACCACAACAACACTGTCCGTAGCGACCGGATCCCCGCCGGGTAGGCAGCGCTCGGATCGACATCTCCCCGAGCAGCAGCAACACCATCCGGAGCGAGCGGTTACGACGGTCGGCGTTCGAGGACCACACATATGTCGCAGCCAGGGCGGCGACAAAGATCGCGCAAATCAATGCGAGCGACATAACGATCAAGGTGACAACCGTCAACGAGTTCTCCTGAGGGCTTGCGATCGGTGACGCTTCAGGATTACCCGTTCCGGACACGGCGCGTCGTCTACACAACAAGCCCTTACAAAGGCTGACAGTCCGAACGGTCAGGCCGGCGGATCGACAATTCTCGAGCCGGTGCGCTTGGCGCGCTCGGCGCCCCAGTCGTACATGGCCTGGAGCACCGGGGCCAGGCTGTGGCCCTCGTCAGTCAGGCGGTACTCGACCCAGGGCGGGCTCGACTCGCGCTCGTGGCGGCTCACCAGGCCGTCTGCCTCCAGCTCGCGCAGGCGTTGCACCAGCATCTTCTCGCTCACGTCGGGCATCCGGCGGCGTAGCTCGCCGTAGCGGTGGACGCCCTCCTTCAGGTGGGCCAGGATGACGGGGCGCCACTTGCCGCCGACCACGTCCATGGTCAGTTCGACCGGGCAGTGGTATCTGGTGGCCATCGCGGCCTCCTTACCGGATGGTGCGTACTTGATCACCGTAGCGGGGCGTGTTGGGGTGTACCCATGGGGGAAACACCGACACTGTACGAATGGGCCGGCGGCACCGAGGCGCTGACGCGGCTCACCGAGGCGTTCTACCGGCGCGTCGTCGAAGACGACCTGCTCCGGCCGCTCTTCGCCCACATGGACAAGGATCACCCGCGCTACGTGGCGCTCTGGCTCGGTGAGGTGTTCGGCGGGCCGGCCGCGTACACGGCCGAGCGGGGTGGCTACCCGCACATGCTGAGCCAGCACCTCGGCAAGGCGATCACCGAGCCGCAGCGGCGGCGCTGGGTCAGCCTGCTGATGGACGCGGCCGACGAGGTGGGGCTGCCGGACGACCCGGAGTTCCGGGCGGCGTTCGCGGGCTACGTCGAGTGGGGCACCCGGCTGGCGGTGCAGAACAGCCAGCCGGGCGCCCGTCCGCCCCAGCGGGCCCCGGTGCCGAAGTGGGGCTGGGGCGTCGCTCCCCCGTACCGGGGATAGCGGTCCTTCTCAGCCTTTGACCGCACCGGCGGTGAGGCCGACGGTGATGTTGCGCTGGACCAGCAGGAAGAACACGACGACCGGCAGCGACGTGATGAGGGCGCCCGCCATGAGCGGGCCCCAGGCGGTGCCGCGCTGGGTCTGGTTCTGGAGTAGCCAGGCCATCAGGTTCTGCGTCTCCGGGTTGTTGAGCGTGTTGATGATGATGAACTCGTTCCACGCCTGGATGAACCCGTAGATCGACGTCGCCACCAGGCCGGGCCCGGTCAGCGGCAGGATGATGCGGTAGAAGGTCTGCCACCGGCTGCACCCGTCGACGAGCGCGGCCTCGTCGAGCTCGCGCGGCACCGCGGCGATGAAGCCGCGCAGCATCCACACCGTGTACGGCAGGATCAGCACCAGGTAGGTCACGGTGACGCCGATCAGGCTGTTGGTGAGGTTGGCCCGGTTGAGCATCAGGTAGAGCGGGATCAGCAGCGAGAGAAACGGCACGAGCTGCACGCCGAGGATCACCATGATGAGCGCCCGCCGGCCGTAGAAGCGGAACCGGGCGATCGCCAGCGCCGCGAGAAAGCCGACCACGATCGCGCCGACTACCGCCGTGGACGTGATGATGAGGCCGTTGCGGAGGTCGACCAGGAAGAACGGCGCCTTGATGGCCGACTTGAAGTTGTCCAATGTGGGGTGTTGCGGGAGGAAGGAGGGCGTGAACGAGAGCACCTCGGACGCCGGCTTGAACGCGGTGTTCAGCACCCAGTAGACGGGAAACGCCATCACGACGATGAAGAGCACGCCGACGGTGTTCGCCGCCACCGTGCCGGCGCGGGTGCGCTGGGAGCGTGGAGTGGACATCAGTCGACGTCTCCGATCTGGAACATCTGCCGTACGTAGAACGCCATCACGCCCAGCATCAGCAGCACGGTGATGACCGAGATGGCGGAGCCGAGGCTGTACTCGTTGCGCCCGAACGCCTGCGTGAACGCGTACGTGGCGAGGGTCTGGTACTCCTGCTCGGGCTTGGCGTCGCGCAACGCCCAGACCTGGGTGAAGAGGCCGAAGTTCCAGATCACCGAGAGCGTGGTGACGATGACCAGCAGCGGCCGCAGGATGGGCAGGATGATGGTGCGCAGCGTCTGCCACGAGGTCGCACCGTCGACCAGCGCCGCCTCGCGCATGTCCTGCGGCACCTGGGTGAGCCCGGCGTGGAGGGTGATCGCGAGAAACGGGATGCCGGCCCAGACGACAAGGGTCGTGATGACGATCCAGCCCTGTTTCGGGTCGGCGAACCAGCTGTGGTTGGCGAAGTCGACGCCCGGTATCTGGTCGATCATGTAGTTGAGCACGCCGAAGTCGGCGTCGACCATCCACTTGAAGATCTGCGCGGATACCAGCTGCGGGATGGCCCAGACGAACATCATGACGATCACCATGGCGATCCGTATGCCGTTGCTGACCCGCTGCATCAGCAGTGCGACCGCCAGCCCGAGCACGACCGAGACGGCCACCGAGACCACCGTGAAGATGGCGGTACGGAGGACGACGCTCCAGAAGACGCCGTCGGTGAGGATCTGCGTGTAGTTGTCGAAGCCGACCCACGGCGGGGTGGTACCGGAGAAGAGGTGCCGCAGCGTCATGTCCTGAAAGGACAGCACGAGCATGCGACCCATCGGGTACGCCAGCAGCCCGGCCAGGACGACCAGCGTGGGCAGGGCGAGGAAGAGGGGTGTCCACTGGGGACGCCGCCGACGGCGTGCCCGGCGTCGGTCGGGTGTGGACGGCGCGGTGGGCGCCGGCACAGGTGGCGCGGTCGCCGGGCTGTCGACGGCGTGCATCGCTCTCCTTTCTGAGCTACCGGGCCACATCCGCGCCACCGTCGTCGGCGACCACCGCGGCGGCGGATGCGGCCTTGCAGGGAGGCCGCGCCGCCCGCCGGAGCGGGCGGCGCGGCACCGGGTCAGCCGTTGAGCGTCTTCTCGATCTCGCCGTCGGCCCACGTGGTCGCGTCGGCCACCGACTTCTTGCCGGTGACGATGTCGCGCAGCATCTGCTGGAGTACGGCCGCCTTCTCGACGTCCGCCCACTTCTCGGCCATCGGCACGAACCAGCTGCTCTTCGCGGCCAGCGCGGTCGCCTCGTTGCCCTTCACGGTGGCGGCCTTGTCGAGCAGGTTGGTCGCGTTCGGCAGCACCGCCTTGGCCAGCAGCGCCTCCTGCGCCTTGGTGTCGGTGAAGTACTTGATCCACTCAGCGGCGAGCGCCTGGTTCTGGCTCTTGGCGGTGACGCCGATGTCGGAGCCGCCGAGGAAGGACGGGATGCCCGGCATCGGCGCCGCGGCGACCTTGCCCTTCACCTTGGTGGCGACCAGCGCGGAGTTCGGGTCGTTCGGGTCCTTGCGCTGCTCCTGCGCGGCGCCGACCTCCCAGCCGTTGCCGTAGAACATCGCCGACTCGCCCTGCGAGAAGATCGCGGCCTGGTCGTTCTCGTCCTTCGTCACGTCGCCGCCCGAGTAGTTCTTCACCAGGTCGGCCCACTTCTGGAGGCCGGCCTGCGCCTGCGGGTCGGAGAGCGTGCCGTTCCACTTGTCGCCGTCCTTCTTGGCGATCTGCCCACCTTCGGCGTACACCCAGGACATCGCGGCGTACCAGTACGCGCCAGGCATGTAGAAGGTGGCGAACTTCTTGTTGCTGCCGTTCTTGGCCTTCAGCGCGTCGGCGGCGGCGGTCAGCTCGGCGTAGCTGGTCGGCGGCTTGATGCCGGCGGCGTCGAAGAGGTCGGTGCGGTAGATGAGCACCCGGGCACCGGCGTAGTACGGCACGCAGTACGTCTTGCCATCCAGCTCGCACGGGCCGGAGAGACCCTGGAGCCAGTTGGCCGAGTTTTCGAAGCGCGTCTTGTCGATGGCGGCGAAGGCCCCGCTGAAGACGTACTTGGGCATCTCGGTGTTGCCGAGCTCGACCACGTCGGGTACGTCGTTGCCGGCGAGGGTTGCGTCCAGCTTGGTGAGGTGGTTGGCCCACTGCTGGTACTCGACGGTCACGTTGGCGCCGGTCGCGGCGGTGAACCGGGCGTTCGCGTCCTCCACGACCTCCTTCCAGCTGGACTGCGCGTCCACCATGAGCCACACCTTGATGGTCTTGCCCTTGCCGTCCAGGGCCTGCGCCGAGGTGTCGTTGGCCCCGCTGTCGTCGGAGCCGCCGCACGCGGCCGCGCCCAGCAGCGTCGCGGCGAGTGCCGCGGCGATAGCGATCCTGTGTCTCACGGATCCTCCAATGTGGGTGATGAGTTGGTTCAGTCCAGGCCGCCGGTTTTGGCGGCCTTGTGGGGCCCCACGGCCTGGGCGGTGCGCTGGAAGGCCGCGTGGGAACGTTGATGGGTGCGCTGCGCGACCGCCACGTAGAGCAGGTCGAGCACGACGAGCTGCGGGTGGCGGGCGGAGAGCGCGTCGGGCCGAAACGTCGTCGCCTGCGTGGCGGTCAGGAGCACGACGTCGGCCAGCTCGGCGAGGGCCGAGCGGGGAAAGCTGGTGAGCGCGATGGTGGTGGCGCCGTGGCCGCCGGCCTCGGCGAGCATCTCGATGGTTTCCCGGGTCTGTCCACTGTGGGAGATCCCCAGCGCCACGTCGCCCGGCCGGGAGAGCGCCGCGCTGGCCAGTCCGTTGTGGACGTCGGTCCACGCCCACGCCGCCACACCTATCCGGTGGAGGCTGAACTGCATCTCCTCACCGACGAGCGCGCTGCCGCTGGCGCCGAAGATGCTGACCCGCGTCGCGCCGGCGATGGCCTGCGCGGCACGCTCCACTTCGGACAGGTCGAGCAGCGCCGCCGTGTCGTGCATGGCGCGCGTGTCGGCCGCCATGACCTGTTCGAGCACCTTCCCCAACGGGTCGCCGGGCCCGATCTCGCGACCGATGTCGACGCTCCAGCCGGCGGCACGTGCCCGGCCGGTCTCGGCGGCGATGCCCAGCCGCAGGTCGGCGTACCCCTCGAAGCCGAGCGCCCGGCAGAACCGGGTGACGGTCGCGGGCGAGGTGCCGCTCCGCTCGGCCAGCTCGACGATCGTGGACCGCGCCGCGCTCGCCGGATCGGCGAGCACGAGCTCGGCCACCCGCTGGAGCGCTCCGGTGAACTCCGGCAGCTTCGCCCGCACGGTGGGTATCACCGATGCGTCGACCACCGCCGTCGGCGCGTGCCCGTCCACCTCGCGCTCGACCATCAGGCCAGCCCTTCAGAAAAGAAAGTTAACTGTTAGTGGTAATATTTCTTACTGAAGCGCGGGTCAAAGCGCAAGAGCCTCCGCAGGGTTTTCAAACCGTTACGCGCGAACAGGGGGACAAAATTGCCACAGCCTCGGGCAAATGACGCCTACCCGCGGCTCACGAGCGCGCCGGCGCGAGCGGTCGATCCGGCGGCCGCCGCCGGGCACGCGCTCGGGCGCGGCGCAGGAAGACCCGGGCGCGCCGCCACGAGCGCGGCGACGCCGACCGCCGCCCCCGGCCGAACACGAACGACCACGGCACACCGCCCGGGCCGGTCCACGATGAGCCCGGTGAGCGCCGCCGGTGCCGGCGGGTCAGCGGGCCAACATCGAGAGCGCGCCACGGACCGGGCGGCGGGCGACCGCGTCCACGAACACCGGCTCGCCCCGGCAGAACCTCGCGAACAGCCGCCAGCCCACCGGCGTCGCCAGCAGCGCGTGGAACGCGCCCGGCCGGCGGGTGTAGGCGGCCAGCAACCGCCGGCCGGCCCGCATCTCCGGGCCCAGCTCGGCCTCCACTGTGGACTCGTAGCGGCTCGGATCGCCGGCCGCGGCGGCCTCCCCCGCGTACGCGCCGGAACGCAGTGCGAAGCTGATGCCCTCGCGGGTCCACGGCTCCAGCAGGCCGCCCGCGTCGCCGGCCACGAGCACCCGGCCCCGGCGCAGCGGCGAGTCCTCGGTCCGGCAGCGGGTGAGGTGGCCGGAGTCGTGCACCGGCTCGATGCCGGCCAGGCCTAGCCGCTCCACGAAGCGCCGCAGGTATGCCTTGGTGGCCCCACCCTGACCGCGTTCGGCGATCACACCAACGGTGAGGCGGTCACCCTTGGGGAATACCCACGCGTACGAGCCGGGGATCGGGCCCCAGTCGATGAGCACCCGGCCCCGCCACCGCTCGCGCAGGGGCGGCGGGATCGGCAGTTCGACCTCCAGGCCGAGATCCACCTGCGCGTAGGCGACGCCCACGTGGCGGGCCGTGACGCCCGACGACCCGTCGGCGCCGATCACGGCACGCGCGGCGATGGGTGTACCAGAGGATGGCCGGACCACCACGTGGCCGCCGGTGTCGTCGAGGCCGCGGACCGTGACCCGCTCGCGGACCTCGGCCCCCGCGTCGGCCGCGGCCTTGCGCAGCGCGTGGTCGAACGCCTCGCGGCGCACCATGGCCAGAAACGGTGCCGCGCCCGCCCGGTGCACCTCGCGGCGCCCGTCGAGCGTGAACGTGGCCCGGTGGACGCTGTCGTCGGCCGGCACGTCGATCCGCTCGCGCACCGCGGCGAGCGAGGTGCCGATCAGGCCGCCGCCGCACGTCTTGTACCGCGGGTGGGTTGCCTTCTCCAGCACGACGGTGCGCGCCCCGGCCCGCGCAGCGGCATACGCGGCGGACAGGCCGGCCGGCCCTCCACCGACGACCGCGACGTCCCACATCTCCACTCGGCGCAGAATAGCCACCGTGGCTATCCCGATGATCCTCGACTGCGATCCTGGGCACGACGACGCGCTGGCTATCATGCTCGCCGCCGCCGACCCTCACCTCGACCTGCTGGCGATCACCACGGTCGCCGGCAACACGACCCTGGACAAGGCCACGCTGAACGCGCGCCGCGTATGCACGATCGCCGGCGTCTCCGGGGTACCCGTGGCGGCCGGGTGCGACCGCCCGCTCGTGGACGAGCTGCGGATCGCCGACGACATCCACGGGGTGAGCGGGCTGGACGGGCCCGCGTTCGGCGAGCCGACCGTGCCGCTGGCCGGCGAACACGCCGTGGAGCTGACGCGGCGGCTGCTGCTCGACCACCCCGAGCCGGTCACGCTCGTGCCCACCGGCCCGCTCACCAACGTCGCCACCCTGCTCCGCGATCACCCTGAGGTGGCTCCCAAGATCCGCGAGATCGTGCTGATGGGCGGCTCGACCGGGCGGGGCAACATGACCCCGTACGGCGAGTTCAACATCGCGGTCGACCCGGAGGCGGCCGACCTCGTGTTCCGCTCCGGCCTGCCGGTCACCATGATCGGGCTCAACGTGACCCACCAGGCGCTGGTGACGCCCGAGGTGGTGGCCCGCTTCCGGGCGCTGGGCACGCCGCTGGCCGAGGCCTGCGTGGCGCTGATGACGTTCTTCGGCTCCGCGTACGAGCGGGTGTTCGGGCTGCCCGACCCGCCGCTGCACGACCCGATCGCGGTGGCGCGGGTGATCGACCCGTCGCTGGTGGCGTGCGTGGCGGCGCCGGTCGCGGTCGAGCTGACCGGCGCGCACACCCGCGGCGCCACGGTGGTCGACCTACACCACAAGACCGGTGAACCGGACAACGCCCAGGTGGCACTGCACCTGGACGTCGACCGGTTCTGGGACCTGGTGGTCGGCGCGGTCAGCTCGCTGTCAGGATCCCGAGCCGCTGGGTCGCCCTCGTGAGAGCCACGTAGAGGTCGTTTTGACCGCGCGGGGACTCGGCGACGATCGCGTCCGGGTCGACCACGACCACGGCGTCGAACTCCAGGCCCTTGGCCTGCCGCACGGTGAGCACGGCGACCCGCTTTTCCAGGTCGGGCTCGGCGCCGAGCACCACCTCGGGCACCGCCTCCGCGATCGGCGGGCCCAGCTCCGCCAGGCGGCCGGCCGGCACGATCACGCCGAGCCGGCCGTCGCCCACCTCGACGGCCTCGTCGAGCACGACCTTGGGCAGCTGGGCCGGCTCGAGCGGGCGGGACCACGGCTCGACGCCGGTCTGCCGCACCGAGCGGGGGGGCTCCAGGGCCGGGTCGATGCGGGCCAGCACCTCGGCCGCCACCGCCATGATCTCTGCGGGCGTCCGGTAGTTGACCTTGAGCTCGGCGAGCCGCCAGCGGTCCGCCACGTACGGCGCGAAGATCCCGTCCCACGAGGAGGTGCCGGACAGGTCACCGGTCTGCGCCACGTCGCCGACCACGGTCATCGAGCGGCTCGGGCAGCGCCGCATCAGCAGCCGCCACGCCATCGGCGACAGCTCTTGCGCCTCGTCGACGATCACGTGCCCGAACGCCCAGGTGCGGTCGACCGCCGCCCGCTGCGCCGCGGTCAGCCGTTCGCCGTCTTCGTGCCGCTCGGCCAGCTCGCTCGCGCCGATGATGTCGGTGGCCGAGAGGATCTCGTTTTCCACCTCGTCTTCCGCGTCGATCGACACGGAGCCGCGGGCGATCTCCAGGGCTCCCTCGGCGTACGCGATGCGGGCCAGCCGCAGCCGCTCGGCCAGCGCCGCCTTGCTCGCCTCGTCTTCGCCGAGCAGCTCGGCGGCCTCGTCCAGGAGGGGCACGTCAGCCGGCGTGAACCCGCCGCGCGGATCCCGTCGCAGCCTCGCCGCGTCCTCACCCAGGTGTTCGATAGCGACCGCGAGGCGCTTGTCGGACGCGAAGAGGCCGGCCACCAGCTGCTGGGGTGTCAGGATCGGCCACAGCCAGTCGAGCGTGCCCAGCACCTCCGGCTCCTTGCGCAGCTCGCGCCGGATCTCGGCGAGGTCGGCCTCGTCGAAAATGATCTCTTCGCCGGGCGCGTCGCCCTCGCCGAGCGGGTCGTGCGCGTACGGGTCGAAGCCGATCTTCTCGGCGAGCTGGGCCGCGAGCGCGTGCACGATCTCCGTCTCGAAGACCTGCCGGGCCAGGTTGTGCGGCTTTTCCGAGCGCCGCGCCCGCTCCCGCGCCGCGCGCACCGTCGCCGGCTGGAGGAACAGGGTCTCACCCTGCGCCGCCGTCTCGAGCGTGATCGGCAGCGGCTCGTCGGGCAACCGCTGCCGGTCACGCACCGCCGCGGCCAGCACGTCGGCCATCACCGGCCGCCCCTTGATCTCGGCCACCTCGTCCGGCTCGGACCGCCGCGCGACCACGCCCGGGAACAGGTCGCCCAGCGTGCCGAGCAGCACGCCGGTCTCGGCGAGCGACGGGAGCACCTGGCCGATGTACCGCAGGAAGGTCTTGTTGGGCCCCACGATCAGCACCGCGCGGGTGGAGAGCTCGCGGCGGTGGGTGTAGAGCAGGTACGCCGCCCGGTGCAGCGCAACCGCCGTCTTGCCGGTGCCCGGCCCGCCCTGCACCACGAGCACGCCGTCGAGCGGCGCCCGGATGATCCGGTCCTGCTCCGCCTGGATGGTCTCGACGATGTCGCGCATCCGGCCCGTGCGGCTCGCGGACAGCGCGGAGAGCAGCGCCGCCTCGCCGGTCAGTCCTTCGTGGACGGACTCGCGCGCCGCCTCCAGGTCGAGCACCTCGTCGTCGAGCCCCACCACGGTGCGCCGGCGGGTGCGGATGTGGCGGCGCCGCCGCACGCCGTCCGGCGAGGCCGCGGTGGCCAGGTAGAACGGCCGCGCCGCCGGCGCCCGCCAGTCGACCAGGAGCGCACCGTGGTCGTGCGCCTCGTCGAAGATCCCGATGCGCCCGACGTACCGCGGCACGGCCCGCTCGTCTTCGAAGTCGAGGCGGCCGAAGCAGAGCCCGGCCTCCACCGCGCCGTACTGCGCCACCTGATCCGTGTACAGGGCGACGCCGCTGTCCCGCTCGGTCTTCGCCTGCGGCGTGCCGCCGGTCTGGCGCAGCAACGTCGCGAGGCGGCGCGCCGACTGCTCGCGCATCTCGTCCAGCCGTCGATAGAGAGCCGAGACGTATCCCTGCTCGTGGGAAATCTCCGCGGAGTTGCTTGACAAAGCGGCTCCCTGGTGTTCTATACTTGCCGACGTGGAGGGCAGCTTGCGCTGCCCTTTTTTGGTGCTCAGCCGACTAAGATAGCGCACCAGTGGCCATCTGGCTCGCGGATCGGCGCCCCTATTCTCGCCCAAGACAAAGCCGCCTACCCGGGCCGCGTCACCTGCGGACCGTCGCTCCCGCCGGAGAGCGCGGAGGCCGGCGGCTCGCGGAGCGAGCCGAAATCCCCGGCCTCCGCTGCCATGTCCGCGGCGCAAGCCCCCGGGCGTCGCGAGGCGACGCCCCTACCAAGGGCGGATGGGTAACGCCGCAGGACCACCGATCCGACCCCAACGCCACTCAAGCTCAACCCCGATTCCCACGCTTGGGCGGGACGATCCGACGTAGGCCCAGCCCGCCGCACCCAATCCCAGCCCGCGCACCGCCCGGCAAGGGATCCGCCCGCCGCCCCGCGTGTCGGTAACACAGTGTCACCCGCGAGGAGGGGGCGGCATCGAGATCTAGCAGACTCGGGGTTGATATGGCGCCCAAACTCTCCAAGATCTGGAATTCGGGCCGCCCGCCCCCCTGCGACGGTGACTCAGAGCAAACAAACCCTGACGATCATCCCACCCGACAACCCGGCAGCAGACAATGTGGACAAACGCTGGGCGCCTGGCGGCGCGACGGCCCGGGGCACCCACCCCGGACGGCCGCCACAACCAGCACCCGACGCCGTCGCCCCCGGGCTTTGACCTGCTTGCGTCTTGCGGGTCGACGGGTGTCGGGATGGCACCCCCATCCTCATGGTCCGGAGCGCTCCCGCCGGAGGCCGCGGTAACCGCGACCAGCAGCGAACGGGCGAGGCCGCGGGAGCAACGGCCGGGACCACGACGAACATCGCGGTAGCTCAAATCCCTTTAGGTTTTTGCGGAGCGACGACGGCTCACGGCTGGCCGTAGATGATGCCTCGGCCGTTGGTGGCCAGGTAGACGCGGCCGAAGACGCGTGGGTCGCCGGTGATGGCGGCGCCGGTCCAGGCGTACTGGTGGCGGTCGTCGTTGACGCGGGTCCAGTGGCGGCCGGCGTCGTCCGAGCGGAAGATGCCGCGGACGCCGCGCACTTTGGCGGTGATGAAGACCGCTGGGTAGCCGCCCCTCGACTTCGCCTTGCCGAAGCCCACCGCGTCGGCCTCGTCCACCTTGGACACGCGGGTGAACGAGTCGCCGCCGTCGGTGGAGTGCCACAGGCCGTAGACGCCACCGGTGGTGTTGCCGCCGGCCAGCCAGATGTCGCGGGCCGCGCCGGGGCGGGCCTTGAAGCGCACGTTGCCCTCGGCCGGCAGGCCGGTCGCCGCCGTGGCGGCGAAGGTCGCGCCACCGTCCACACTGGAGTAGAAGGTGCCGGCCGCGTACGCGTAGAAGCGGGCCGGGTCGACCCGGTCCGACTCGACGGTCGCGCCGGAGGGGACGCCGGCCGAAGGCGTCCACGTCGCGCCGCCGTCCGCGGTCCAGCTGACCGTGCCGCCGGCCGGGGCCCACACCGCGCGGCCGCCGTCGGCGCTCACCGCGACCGTGCCGCCGCCGGTCACGCCGGTCGGTTCGGTGGCGGCCGCGGTCCAGGTCTCGCCGCCGTCGGTCGAGCGGCCGAAGCGCGGGGCGTTGCCGTTGCCGGCCCGCACGACCACGGCCGGCGCGAGCTCGGCAAAGTCGAGGCTCGTGGTGCTGCCGAGCGTGGGGTTGGCGTACATCAGGCCCGGGTTGGCGAAGTCGTGGTGCACGAAGCCACCCACGTCGCCGACCGCCGACAGCAGGTGCGCGCCGGTGGGCGGGCTGATCAGGTCGAGGACGGCGGTCTCTTCCAGCCCGCGGGCCCGCACCGAGATGTGCACGGTGCCGCCGGTGTCCCAGTCGGTGAGGTTGCGGGTGCCGTAGATGGTGGCGCCGGTGCCGTAGAGCAGGTGGTCGGAGTCGAACGGGTCGATCTCCACCGACTCGGTCATCCAGCCCAGCTTCGGCGCCTGCTCGGGGAGCGCGGGCGAGGCGTTCCAGGTCAGCCAGGGCGCGTCGGAGATGTCGATGTCGTACCGGTTGGTCCGGTCCGGCCAGCCGACGTGGTCCCACGCGCGGGTCCAGGTGGCGCCGAAGTCGGTGCTGCGGAAGAAGACCACGTCCGGCCACCAGGAGATCTGCGTCGCCACCATGAGCGTGCCGGGGCGCCCGCGGTCGACGGTGAGGCCGCTGTAGCCGAACGTGGCGTCCGTAGACGGCACCGGGCTTATCCGGACCCACTCGCCGGTCGCCGTGTCCAGCCGCCACACGTCGCCCTTGCCGCCGTCGTACGGGCCGGCGGTGTCGCTCGTCGCGAGGTACAGGTATCCGCTGGCGTGGTCGAGCACGCCCTTGTGCGGGATGTACCCGGTCGGCTGGCCCGGCACCCGCTCCCACGTCGCGCCCGCGTCGGTGGAGCGGTACAGGATGTTCTCCTTGTCGGCCACGCCCGCGTAGATAGTGCGGGTGGGGCGCCGCCGCCCGCCCGTGCGCGGGTCGAAGACCACCCACAGCACGCCCTGGTTGTCGCTGGAGTAGCCGCTCGCGTCGGCCGGGTTGTCGGCGTAATCGCCGGGGTTGGGAAACGACTCCACCCGCGCCCACGTCGCGCCGAAGTCAGTGCTCCGCCACAGCCCGTGGCCGCCGCGCACGCCCAGGTACAGCACGCTGTTGCGGTGCGGGTCGACGGCGAGCCGCTCGCCCATGCCGCGGCCGGGCATGTTGCCGCCGAGCTTGAACGGCAGCGGGCTCGCCTTCCACGTCGCGCCGCGGTCGCGGGAGCGCAGGATCGCGCCGTTGTTGGGGTCCCAGTCGTTCGTGTACGTGCCGACGGCCAGGTACAGCCGGTCGGGGTCGACCGCGTCGGTGGCGAGGCTCACCACCCCGGTCCAGCCCCACTGGTCCCAGCCCACCCAGTCGAGCAGCGGGATCCACCGCTCGCGGCGGCGGTCCCAGCGGTAGGCACCGCCGATGTCGGTGCGGGCGTAGGCGAGGCCGGGCTCGCTCTGGCTGAAGACGATGCCGGGGACGAAGCCGCCGCCGACGATCTCCACGTTGCGCCAGGTGTAGTGGGAGCCGCCGGCGCTGGCCGGGTCGGCGGGAAGGGTCTGAGCCGCGATGCCGGCGGCGCCCGCGGCGAGCAGGCTCCGGCGGGTCAGGTGCGCACCAGTCATGCGCCAGATTCGACAGCCTCGATGGAACAGCCGTCAATAGTTGGGACGTCAAACCAACTCTTCAGCCATACGGCGCCGGACGGGTGACCCCGCGGAGGTACGGAACTTGCCAGCCGGGTCGAATCATTGATCACATGGGGGGCGTGCTGCGGATGCACCTGTTGCCGCGATGCCGCAAGATGGACGGATGCCCAGCTCAGAGGCTGTGACTTGGAGGGGAATGCAGTGACGGACGGGACACCCTCAGTGACTCCGCCGGCGTCCGCCACACCGGCGGAGTCCACCTGCGCGCACTGCGGGCTGCCACTCGCGCTCGACGACATCTGGGGCTGGATCCACGCGAACGGCCGCTACCTCTGCTACGACCCGAACACGGGCGAGCCGATGTCGATGCCGGCGGAGCCGTCCTTCACCTGAGGTCCTCGACCGATCCAGAGCTTGGCTTCGCCGGCGCGAGGCGGGACGTGCTTGGCTTCCCCGGCGGGAGGCGGGACGATAAGGCGACGGGCCAAGGGAGGCCACGATGCCCCGTCTGTTGCCGCGCATCTCGTGGGAGCCACCGCCGGAGTACATCGAGTTCGTCGAGGACCACCTCGACGACCTCCGGCGGGACGCCGCCCGGGTCGTCGGTACGGAGCAGGACGCCGACTACCTGTACCCCGACGTGCTCACCGACGTCGCGGTCCGGTGGCGCTGGCTGCGGCTACAGCGGAGGCTGCGCCAGGCGGACGCCGTCGACGTGTACCTGCGGCGCGCCTTCACCCGGCGGGCCGACAGCTGGCGCGCGCCTGACCTGCTGCCGCTGGAGTCGCTCGAGGAGGCGTGGCCGGTCGAGGTGCAGGTCTGGTCGACCGGCTCGGTCGATCCGCCACCCCCGCCGCCTCCGCAACACCAGGTCGCGACGAGCATCGCGCTCAAGCTCGCGCCGCACCTCGACCCCACCCAGCGGCCGCAGGCCGGACCGCTGGCCGAGGCGGCGGTGGCCTGGTGGCATGCGTGCGACGCGCGCCGCCGGCGGCGCCGGATCGCCGTCGGGGTGGTCGCCCTCATCCTCGTCGCGCTGACCAACCGCCTGCCGCAGCACCCGTCGACGCGGAGCGCGGTGTGGCTCGACACAGGGGTTGCGGTTTCTTCGGTGAGGAGTACTGTATCGATTTAGAACGTCTGGATCGATACAGAAGGGCCGCCGGCCATGAAACCCACGTTGCAGACCGTCGCCGACCGGGTCGGCGTCTCCCGCAGCACGGTTTCCAACGCGTACAGCCGGCCCGACCAGCTCTCACCCGAGCTGCGCGAAAAGATCTTCGAGGCGGCCCGCGACCTGGGCTACTCGGGTCCCAACCCCACCGCCCGCTCCTTGCGCAGCGGCCGGGCCGGCGCGATCGGCGTGCTGTTCACGACCGCGCTGTCGATCGCGTTCACAGATCCCTATGCGGTGCAGTTCCTGCGCGGCCTGGCCGAGGTGGCCGAAGACAACCGCACCGGGCTGCTGCTCGTGCCGCTCCGCGACGACGACCAGGGCGCACTCGAGGCGGTGCGCAACGCGGCGGTCGACGGCTTCGTCGTCTACTGCGTCCCGGGGTGGTACCAGGCGATGGAGGCGGCCTGGGCCCGCGGCCTCCCGGTGGTCAACTCCGACCGCTTCGGCTCGCTCTTCGTCGGCATCGACGAGGTCGCCTCGACCCGCGCCGCCGGCGAGCACCTCATGCGCCTGGGCCACCGCCGGGTGGCGATCGTCGCCGACTACATCTCCCCCGACCGCCGCACCGGCGAGGTCACCGTGCCGTCGGTCGAGGAGCTGGGGTCGTATGTCAGCCGCGAGCGCCTGACCGGCTACCGGGACGCGTTCGCCGACGCGGGGCTGCCCTGGTCCGACGTGATCACGATCAGCGCCGCCGGCAACAGCCGGGAGCACGGCGCGGCCGCCGCGGCGCACGCGCTGGACCGCTCGCCCCGCCCGACCGCGGTGGTCGCCACGACCGACCTGCTCGCCCTCGGTGTCCTGGACGCGCTCGCCGCGCGCGACCTGCGGCCCGGCCGCGACGTCTCGGTGATCGGGTTCGACGACATCCCCGACGCGGCGCAGGCGCACATGACCACCGTCCGGCAGCCGGCCCATGAGCGGGGCCGCATCGCCGGGCGGCTGCTGCTCGACCCGCCGGACGACCCCGCGCGGCGGCGCGTCGTCCTGCCGACCGAACTCATCGTCCGGGCCTCCACCGGCCCCGCGTACACAGGGAGCATCTGATGTTCGACCCGACCGCGATGATCCTGGCGGACAAGGCCACCAAACACCACGTGCTGTCCGCCCGCCCGCACGCCCGCACGGCGCCCGAGCGGCCGCCGCGACAGCGAGGAGAGTCGATGCGCCTGCGGGCCGCCGCGACGCTCCGCCGGCTCGCCGACCGGGTCGAGCCACGCCCGGTAAACACGTGCGTACCCACCGTCTGACCTGCGCATACTTGATATCCGCCACCCCCGCGTCATCGCCTTCCGATGTCGTTGAGGTGGCGGATTTCTTGGGCCCACGATGCGACCAGGCTTGGTCAGTGAGCGTGATGCACCGTGGCGACGAGGATCTCCACTACAGCGACAACTCGCACCGCTGGGTGGCGCCGCCGGAGATCGAGCAGGCCACCTGGGAGGCCGGGCTTCGGGCGCACATGCAGCAACACCGCCTGACGATGGGCGGACCTTTCAACATCGACGAGCTGCTCGAGGTGCCGCGAGCCCGCGTCCCCCGGCAGCGCGACGCGAGCTGATCCCGGCTTTCCCCGCGCGAATGCGACGCGGGAATGCCGTATCGCAATTCATGCAAATTGCTCGGAGCACTTGCGAAGCGCAGTGTGTTTCCGCGCCGTTAACCCGCAGGATCGCGCAAAACGCTCGTTAAGACGGTTGCCATTCAGATGTCGTCGTCACGGAGCGTGAGCAGCAGCCGTCAAGATACCGGCTCGAGACTGGCGCCACGAAGGCTCGCCTCCCGCGCTATTTCGGTGCGCGAGTGGAGCTGGAGCTTGGCCAGGATGTGCGAAACGTGCGTCTGCACGGTGCGCCGGCTCAGGAAGAGCTGCGCCGCGATCTGCGGGTTGGACAGACCCTCGGCCACCAGCCCGGCGACCTTCATCTCGGTCGGGGTGAGGCTGTCCCACCCGGTGTCCGCCCGGCGGTGCCGCGCGTGCGGGCCGCGACGGATCCCGTACGCCCGGAACTTAGCCTGCGTGCGGGCCAGATCCCACTCGGCGCCCAGCTCGGTGTAGATCGCGTACGCGCTGGTGAAGTGGGTGCGCGCGCCGCCCAGGTCGCCCCGCTCGGCAAGAGCCGCACCGGCCGCCTCGAGGGCCTGCGCCCGTGGCAGCGGGCGGCTGGCGGCGGCGTAGTGCTCGGCGGCGGCGAGCAGGAGGTCGGGGTCGCGGTCGAGCAGGCCCCGGCAGTGCGGCGCCACGGCCAGCTGGTGTGGCACGTCGGAGGCCCCCGCCATGGACTCGGCGCGCTCGACCAGCATGCGCGCGGTGCGCTTGTCGCCGATCTCGATCGCCAGGCGCGTCGCCTCGGCGAGGAGGCCCGCCGACTCTTCGATCTCCTCGGTATCGAGCGGCCCGTCCATGAGCACGGCGAGCGCTTCCTTCACCGAGCCGGACTGCTCCCGCTCAAGACTCCTGGCCAGCGCCAACGCGCAGATCACCCAGCCGCCCAGTCGGGCCGCGTGCTGCTCGGCCTCGGCGAGGTGGCGAGCGGCCGCGGGGTCGGCCCGGTGCAGTCGGATCTTGGCGGCGATGCCCAGCTCAAGACACTCGACGGACGGGGCCTTGGACACCTTGGATAGGACGTCTACCTCGGCGAGGGCGTCATCCCACCGGCCGGTCTCGAAGAGCAGCTCGCCGAGCAGACTCTGGGCCTGGCCCAGCCGAACCAGGTTGCCGACCTCGTCGGCCATCTGCCGGGCCTGCATCGCGGCAGGAATGGCGGCGTCGTACCGGTTGACGTTGGCCAGGGCAGCGGCCTGGTTGAGCTGGAGGCTGAGCCGCAGGTCGGTGAGGCCCGGCTCGGTCTCGGCCACAGCGAGGGCCCGCTCAAACAGCGGCAGGGCCTGCGCCGGCTCGCCGCGCATGCCGTGCACCACGATCATCGTGCCCAGCGCCCAGCCGATGGCCCAGCGGTCACCCGCCTCTGTGGCCCCACGCAGTGCGGCATCCGCCACCTGGCCTGCCGTGTCGACCCGGCCGAGCATGCAGAGCGTCCGCGCCTTGAGCACCTCGAGCCGGTGTCGGGTGCCAGCGAGGGGCGCCTCCAGCGCTCGCTCCAGCGCGACAAGCGCCTCTTCGGTGCGCCCCTCCACCGCGCGGCACTGGGTCAGAGTCCAGTGCAGGTCGACGGTGTGGTCGGGGCGCGTGACGTACTCCAGGGCGCCGGTAGCCACCTCGGCTGCGCCGGCCGAGTCACCCGACTTGTAGAGCGCGTCGGCCAAACGGCAGGCCAGCAGGTCGTGCGGCGCGACGCCGGCGGGGATGGCGGCCACCGCCCGCCGCAGCAGCGGGATGGCGGCGCCCGGCGCGCGGGCCACGAGGCGCTGGCCGGTGTCGACCAACCACTGCACCATCCACTCGTCGGCGACACCTGCCGAGCCGTCGCCCTGGAACGCGGGCAGCAGCTGCCGGGCGACCCGCTCGGCGGGTGCGCCGCCCCGGGCGAGCGCGCGGGCGGCGTCGCGGTGCCAGGCGGCGCGGACGGCGGCGGGCATCTCCTCGTAGAGGGCGGCACGGATCAGCGGGTGGCGGAAGGCCAGCGCGAAGTCGTTTTCCCGGAGCACGCCGGCGAGGATCGCCTCGTCTAGGACCGGCATCAGCTCGCCCACGCTCTGGCCGGAGACCATGGCGAGCTCGGAGACGGAGAAGTCGACGCCCAGCAGGGCCGCGGCGCGGAGTAGGCCACGGCCGGGCGCGGAGAGGAACTCGACCCGGTCCGCGATAGCGGCCGCCAGCGAGCCAGGCGTGCGGGTGCCGGTCGCCTCGACAAGGCCGTCGCCGAGGGTCAGCGCACCGCCGCGGGCCAGCGCGTCGACGAGCTCCGTGACGTAGAGCGGGTTCCCCGCCGCGCCCGCCGCGAGCTGGAGCAGGCGCGGACCGGGGCGGCCGCCGGCCGCCTTTTCCACGAGCCGGGCGACCTCGGCGTCGGAGAGGCTGTGCAGGCGCAGGCGGTCGGCCGGCTTGATGGACCGGCTCAGCGCCTTGAGGTCTTCGCGGAACGG
Organism: Phytohabitans sp. LJ34; assembly: GCF_052068095.1. Lineage (NCBI taxonomy): Bacteria > Bacillati > Actinomycetota > Actinomycetes > Micromonosporales > Micromonosporaceae > Phytohabitans > Phytohabitans sp. LJ34. The sequence goes on from NZ_JBQHDG010000030.1 coordinate 82,818, forward strand.
CACCGGCCGCATCACGCCGGCCACGAGCAGCGGCAGCTGGTGCACGGTGCGGACCAAGCGGCCCAGGGTCTGCACGGTCGCGGGGTCGGCCCACTGCATGTCGTCGACCACGAGCAGGACCGGGGAGTCGGCGCACAGCTCGTCGACGAGGCTAAGCAGGCGCTCGGTCGCGGCGGCGACCTGATCGACGCTGTTGCCCGGGGAGGACTCGGTGCGCAGCAGCTCGGCAATCTTGGCGGGACCGCGGTCGAGCGAGGCGGATCCGAGGGCGTCCACGAGGGGCAGGAGGGGGAAGGCCTGGCTGAGCTCGTCGCAGGCGGCCCAGAAGACCTGGCAGCCGGCCGTCTTGGCGTCGTCGGCCGCGGCCCGCATGAGAGACGATTTGCCGATTCCCGGCTCGCCTTCGACCAAAGCGGCGCGACCACGACCGGTGGCGAGAGTGGCGATCCACTCACGGGTGCGATCGAGATGGCGCTGTCGCCCGATCAGCGACGGTGCATAACGCGTCTCGATCATGTGAAACTCACCCTTCGTCCGCCGCCACGAACATGTCGTTCACGTGATGTATACCCGCGCCAATCGGTCCACCTCATTTGCAACTTGCAGCTATTGCAACGCTCACCTACGGTGAAGCCCGGGCTTCGGACCTTGCATACGTGCCGTTAACGACTTTCGGGTCTTGCCGAAGACAGGCATGAATTATCGACAGTAAAGCGCTGCCCTGCGTTGGGCGCGCGTTTCACTGTTGTTAACCTTCTGTTTGCCAAGCCACCTGACCCTAAGTACCTATTACCTGGCCGGGTGTAATTGGAGGCGATGAACCCTACAACGATTACGTGGCTGTAATCGTTGGCAGTGTTCACAAACGCTTGGCAGGAGCGTGTTCACCCATGAAAAGAATCAGGCGCACAGTCATCACCGCATCGGTGATGGCGTTTAGCGTGCTGGTAGCAGCCTCGGCAGCCGGTGCCACGGTCGCCATGGCAGCTAAGTACTACCCGTGAGCTAAAGAGCCATCACCGTCGCGGTCTGCAACCCCTCCCCTGAGAGATCGGCATCGAGTAAGTACCTCAACGAGTAGTAATGATGCCGGGTTCCACACCCGATGGGAAGGGTTTACGGCCACGAATCTGCAAGTTGCACCTAGCATCTGCATCGGCGACATTGCACCAGACCCCCCGACCCCAACGCGTGGTGTCACAAGAGGTTCACGCGCGGCCCTCTACGACAACCACCATCACCAGGATCGACGTCCAACGGAGATTCACTCTCCACGATCAACATCGGCGGGATTGGCCTCCCGGTTGGACAAGATCCTAGCCACGAACTTGGTACGCCCCTCGCTGCCACGCTTGGCGAGGGGCGTACCGACTTGTGGGACGGGTACCCAGTGAGATCAGGAGCCGGAGCCGAGCGTCGCGAGAATCTCCTGGGCCTCGCCGCGCACCCGGGCCGCCGCCGGCTCGTCGCCGCTGGCCTCGTACGCCTGGCCCAGCGTGTGCAGCGCGGCGGCGAGAAACGACAGCCAGCCGCGGGTGCGCCAGATCGCCACCGACTGCTCCAGGTAGGACACCGCCTGCTCCGGCCGCCCCGCGGCCAGCTCGATCTCGCCCAGCGCGCCCAGCGCGTCGGCCACGTGGTGGCTCATGTTGAACTCGCGGCCGAGGGCCAGCGACGACTCCGCCGCCTCCCGGGCCCGCGGGTCGCCCTGGCGCAGGTACAGCCGGGACAGCGCCACCATCGTCAGCACCTCGGTGTAGACGTCCCGGTAGCGGCGGGAGATGGCCAGCGACTCGTCGAACATCCGGGAGCTTGTCTCCAGCTCGCCGGCCTCCCGGTACGCGATGCCGAGAAACTGGAGCACCGCCGTCTCGTACCGCGGGTTGCCCAGCGCCCGCGCGGCGGCCAGCGCGGCGTCGAGGTGGCCGATCGCGCGGACCACGTCGCGGCTCTCGGCCAGGGCCACGGCGAGCGCGACGTGCGCCCGGGCCTGGCCGCCGAGGTGGTCGGTCTCCTCGGCCAGCGCCAGCGCCCGCTCGCCGTAGGCCAGCGCGTCGGCCTGCGCGCCGCGCGCGGTGAGCGCCCACGAGCACATCACCGCCGCGTCCGACATGCCGCGCCGCTCCCCCAACTCCGTGAACATCTCCAGCAGCCGGAACGCGTCCGCGTGGAAACGGCTCGTCGCGTCGCCCTGCTCGGGCGTGCTGTTCCAGGTCACGACGTCGATGAGGCCGCGCAGCATGACCGCCTCGCCGAGCAGGTTGCCGGAGCGCCGGCACGCGGCCAGCACCAGGCTGTTGGTTGCGTTCCAGTCGCCGTACATGCCCCGGATGTCGAAGTACTTCTCCAGGCAGCCGGCCAGGTCGAAGGCGAGCTCGTCGAGGTCGAGCGCGCACGCCTGCCGCACCACCGAGAGCAGCGCCGAACGCTCGGCGTCGAACCAGTCGAGCGGCTCGACGTCGTCCGGCGGAAACTCGACCGCCGGGCGGGGCGCCGTGCCGCTGATCGCCGCGTAGCAGGGGCCGGGTACCCGCGCGGCCATCCGCTCGGCGATCGCCAGCCAGCCGCCGAAGCCGGCGCCGAGCACTTCGAGCCGGTCGCCCGGTGGGTCTTCGACGTCGGCGCACTCGCGGGCGTACAGGCGGACCAGGTCGTGGAAGCGGTAGCGGATCTCGCCGGCGGCGTCCACGCTGGACACCCCGATCAGCTGGGCGTCCACGAGAGACTCCAGGAGCCCGGCCGCGTCGGCCGACTCCTCCAGCACCGCGCCGGCCAGCCAGGCCGGGAAGTCGGGTGTGTCGAAGCGGCCGAGCCGGCGGAAGAGGCGCTTCGCCTCTCCCTTCAACCCCTCGTAGCTGAGCGCCAGCGAGGCGCGCACCTCCAGGTCGCCGGTGGCGAGCCGGTCGAGGCGCCGCCGCTCGTCGCGGAGCATGCGGGACAGGTGCCCCAGCCGCCAGGTGGGCCGGGCGGTGAGCCGGGCGCCGGCCACCCGTACCGCCAGCGGGAGGCCGCCGCAGAGCCGCACGATGTCGGCCGCCTCGTCGGGCTCGGCGGCGACCCGCTCGTCGCCCGCGACCCGACCGAGCAGCCGCACGGCCTCCGTACGCGCGAAGACGTCTAAATCGATCCAGCGGGCGCCTTCGACCCCGGTCAGCCGGGCCCGGCTGGTGACCAGCACCGCGCAGCTGGCCGCGCCGGGCAGCAGCGGCCGCACCTGCTCCTCCGAGGCGGCGTTGTCGAGCACTACGAGCACCCGGCGGCCGGCCAGGCGGGTGCGAAACATCTCGCCGCGCTCGACCGGGTCGTTGGGGATCGCCCGCGCGTCGACGCCGAGCGCGCGCAGGAAGCGGGCCAGGACGTCGCCCGGGTCGAGGGCGACCGCCTCGGTGCCGCGCAGGTTGGCGTAGAGCTGCCCGTCCGGGTACGCGGGCGCGGCGAGGTGCGCCACGTGTACCGCGAGGGTGGTCTTGCCGACGCCGCCCATGCCCGCGACGCCGGCGACGGCGAGCGCGCTGGACGGGCGCCCGTCCGTCAGCAGGTGGCGCAGCTCCCCCACCGGACCCTCCCGGCCGGTGAAGTCCGGGATGTCGGGCGGCAGCAGCGCCGGCGCGGCCGGTGCCGGCTCCGGCGCCGGCTCCACGGCGGAGGGCGCGGCGGCCGGCACCGGATCGGCGCGCAGGATCATCCGCTCCAGCTCGGCGATCTCCCGGCCCGGGTCGAGACCCTCGTACTCGGCCAGCAGGTTGCGGTACACCCGGTAGCTCTGAAGCGCCTCGACCTGCCGCCCGGTGCGGTACAGCGCGGTCATCTGCCGCACCCGCAGCCGCTCCCGCATCGGGTGGGCGTCGACCAGCGGCGCGATCTCGTCGGCGACCATCTCCGCGCGCCCCAGCTCCAGCTCCAGGTCGGCGAGGTCTTCGACCGCCGTCAGCCGGCGCTCGACGAGCCGGGCCCGGGACGCGTCGACGAACGCGCCGGTCGCGTCCGCGAGCGGCTCGCCGGTCCACAGCCCGAGCGCGCCGCGCAGCAGGCGCACCGCCTCCTTCTGGTTGCCCCGCGCGGCCGCGTCGCGGGCCAGCCGCACGCCGTCGTCGAACCGGGCCGCGTCGACCTGCTCCGGCTCGACGAGCAGCTCGTATCCGGACGGGCCGCTGTCGAGCAGTTCGGGCGCGCCGAGGTCGGCGAGGTGGCCGCGGATGACGGTGACCGCGTTGTGCACCTGGGAACGGGCCGTGGAGGGCGCGGCGCCGCCCCACATCGCCTCGATCACGCCCTCGCGGGAGATCCGCCGGCCGAGGTTGAGCAGCATGAGTGCGAGGAGTCCGCGGGTCTGTGCGCGGGGTATCCGGTGGCGGCGCCCATGGATCACCACGGTGACCGGTCCAAGCACCGCGAACTGTGTGTGAGCTGTGTGTGCCACGTGTATGTGCGTTTGTATCACGGCCCCTGCCAGGCTAGAAAGCGCCCACGGGGTTCCCGCGCGCGTGCCCCTGCCCACCCCGGTTACGTACCTCGGGGGAGTGCGACCCGGCGGTGAGGCAGGCGTGCGAGCGCAGAGCTGGGGGATGCGGGAACCCCGTGCGGGCAGACAGGATCAGGGCGCCCCGAGCGGGGCGCCCTGATCGTTGTCAGGTGCGGGTCAGCGGGGTACGCGGCGCAGCAGCCAGTAGGCCCGGCCCGCGTCACCGCTCGCCAGCGCGTGGTCCGCGTCGGCGATGAGCCTCGCCCAGTCGGACCGTGCCCGCCCCGCGAGCACCGCCTTCTGGGCGGCGTCCCGGGCCTTGTCCAGCGTGGACCGGGGCTTGTCGGTGCGCAGGCCCCAGCCGTACGGGTAGAGCGGCCGGTAGTCGGCGTCGCCGACGTTGATCGGCACCTGGGCCTCGGTGGCCGGCCAGGTCATCGACAGGCGACCGGTGAACGGGCGCCGGCCGAAGAGCACGTCCGCGACGCCGGCGCCCTCGCTGCCCGGCAGCCACGACGCGACGAGCGCGTCGATCGTGTCGAGCTGGCCGGTGAGCACCTGCGGGCGGCCGGAGACCACAAGCACCACGCACTTCGCGATCGCCGAGCAGACCTTGTCGACCACGGCCTGGTCGCCGGGCTGGAGGCTGAGCGACTTCTCCTCCTGCTGCGGCACGGTGCAGAAGCCGCACTCGGGGCCGCCGACGTCGCCGTAGCCCTCGGCGTACGGGGTCTCGCCCACGACCACGACGCCCACGTCCGAGCCGGCCGTGGGGGCCGACGCGTCCGCGCTGAACGTGACCGTGGCCCGGGGCGCCACCTCGCGGATGCCTTCGAGGATCGTGGTGCCCGGGATGTTGTCGCCGCTGTTGCCTTGCCAGCTGATGGTCCAGCCGCCGGCCTGGTTGCCGATGTCGTCGGCGTTGCGGCCGGCGACGTACACCTTGGCGTTCTTGCTGAGCGGCAGCACCCCGTCGGTGTTCTTGAGCAGCACCTGCGACTCGGCTACGGCCTGCCGGGCGATCGCGCGGTGCTTGGCGCTCCCGACGGCGCCGGCGTTGTCGCCGGACGCGTACGGGTGCTCGAAGAGCCCGAGCTGGAACTTGACCCGCAGGATGCGACGTACGGCATCGTCGATCCGCGACTTCTTCACACCGCCGGAGGCGACCTCGGCCAGCAGCAGGTCTTCGAACTGCTTGGCGGTGTTGGGTTCCATGAACATGTCGATGCCGGAGTTGACGCCGAGCCGCACCTTGTACGCGGTGAGCCCGCCGTTCGCCGGGTCGGCCGGGTCGGTGATCTGGTGGATGCCTTCCCAGTCGGAGATGACGAAGCCCTCGAACCCGAGCCGGCCCTTGAGCGTGCCGGTGATGAGGTCGCGGTGGGCGTGCATCTTCGTCGGGTTGCCGACGCCGTCCTCGGTCCAGTCGACGCTGGAGAAGGAGGGCATGACGCTTGCCACGTCGTGCTTGCCGAGCGCGACCACGTACGGCGCGAGGTCCACCCGGTTGAAGTGGCCGCGGCTGGTGACGGTCACACCCTGGTCGATCGGGTACTTCTGCTCCCACCAGGGCTTGCCCTCGTTGGCGTCCGCGATGGCCTGGTCGTAGCGGGTGTCACCGTCGCCGGCGTAGTGCTTGACGGTGGCGAGCACGCCGCGACTCTGAAGCCCGTCGATAACGGTCTCCAGCGAGGCGACCAGCGCCGGGTCCTCGCCGAAGCTCTCGTACGCCCGGCCCCACCGCTCGTCCCGTGACACGCAGATGCACGGCGCGAAGTTCCACGGGATGCCGGTGGCCAGCACCTCGTCGGCGGTGGCCTTGCCGATCTTCTCCAGCAGCTCGGGGTTGCGGGTGGCGCCGAGGCCGATGTTGTGCGGGAACACGGTGGCCCCGTACACGTTGCCGTGTCCGTGCACCGCGTCGATCCCGTAGATCATCGGGATGCCGAGGCGGGTGCTGAGCGCCTGCTCCTGAAACTGGTTGACCATCTGGACCCATGCCTCGGGCGTGTTCGGCGTCGGCACCGAACCGCCGCCGGAGAGCACCGAGCCGAGCCGCCACTCGGCGACCAGGGACGGGTCGTCGGCGACCGCCGCCCGCTCCGCCTGGGTCATCTGGCCGATCTTCTCCTCGAGCGTCATCCGGCCGAGCAGGTCGGTGACGCGCCGCTCGACCGGCTGCCGAGCGTCGAGGTACAGCGGGTCGGTGGGCCGGCCCTGGGCGGTGGCGGGCTGCACCGGCAGCAGTGCCGCGGCGAGCGTCACCACTCCCAGCACGCGCGCCCATGAACGTGTTCGCATATCGTCTCCCCCGCGGCACTGCCCGGTGCCCGGCAGCCCCGGTGGCCCGGGCTGTCCGATGTGCCGCTACGGCGATCCTCGTGGCGCCGATTTGGCTACGTCAATGCCGGGTCCGAATAAAAGTTTCTAAACAAGTGTCGAAAGTTCGTCACGATCGGAAGAAAGGCGGCCGCGATGGAGCCGGCACCCGCAGCCGGGAGAACGCTCGCTGACCGGCTCAAACAGGCCCGGCGAGATCGCTTCGTAGGGCGGGCCGCAGAGTTGCATCTCTTTCGGAAAGCGCTCTCCAGTCAAGCCGTCATCTTCGTACACGGCCCCGGTGGTGTGGGAAAGACCGCATTGTTGAGCGTCTTTGCCGAACTGGCGACTGAGGCCGGCCGTCCGGTCGCCCGCGTGGACGGCCGGGCGATTCGCGCGGTGTCGCACGGCATTTCCGGCGCGGTCGGCGAGCCCGTCCCCGGCCTGGTCCTACTCCTCGACACCTACGAGCTGCTGGAGCCGGTCGACGAGTGGCTGCGCGAGACCTACCTGCCGTCCCTGCCCGCGGACACGCTCGTCGTGATCGCCGGCCGCAACCCGCCCGGCCCGAGCTGGCTGACCGACCCGGGCTGGCGGTCGCTGCTGGCGGTCGTGCCGTTGCGCAACCTGGCGCCCGCGGAGAGCCGGGAGTTCCTCGCGGCGCGCGGCGTGCCGGACGACCGGCAGGAGGCCGCGGTCGCGTTCACCCACGGGCACCCGTTCGCGCTGGCGCTGGTGGCCGGCGCGAACCTCCCGCTCCGGCCCGAGCAGGAGCCCGACCTGGTCCGCGCGCTGCTGTCCCGCTTCGTCGACCAGGTGCCCGGCCCGCGCCACCGGGCCGCGCTGGAGACCGCCGCCCACCTGCGCGTGACGACCGAGGAGCTGCTGGCGGACACGCTCGGCGGCGACGACGTGCCCCAGCTCTTCGACTGGCTACGCGGGCTGCCCTTCGTCGAGCGCGGGCGGCACGGCCTGTACCCGCACGACCTCGCCCGCGAGGTGCTCGACGCGGACCTGCGCTGGCGCAACCCCGACGGATACCGCCGGCTGCACCGCGCCAGCCGCGAGGCGCTCATCGACCGCGCGCGGCGCACCCAGGGCGCGGCGCAGCGCGAGGCCTTCTACGACGTGCTCTACCTGCACCGGACCAGCCCGGTGCTCGGGGCGCACTACCGCTGGGAGACGCTGGGGCAGGCCACCGCCGGGCCGCTCACCGCCCGCGACTGGGGCCCGATCCGCGCGATGGTCGAGCGGCACGAGGGCGCGGACTCCGCACGCATCGCCACACACTGGTACGAGCGCCAGCCGGCCGCCTTCTCCGCGTACCACGACGCGGACGGCGTGCTGTTCGGGTTCGACGCGACGCTCGACCTGCACGAGGCCGGCGAGGCCGACATCGCGGCCGATCCGGCGACGCGGGCGGCCGTCGAGGTGGCCCGCCGCTACGGTCCGACCCGCGCCGGCGAGGAGATGATCTACCACCGCTACTTCCTCGGGCGGGACACCTACCAGGACGTCTCGTCGGCCACCAACCTCTTCGCGACCGGCTGCTGCCGCCACTGGCTCACCCGGACCCGGCTGGCGTGGAGCTTCGTCGCGGTGGCCGACCCGGAGGCGTACGACGACCTCCTCACGCACATGAACCTGCGCGCCCAGCCCGAGGCGGCGTTCACCGTTGGTGGCCGGCGCTATGGCGTGTACACGCACGACTGGCGGGCCGAGCCGCTCCTGACCTGGTACGAGCTGATGGCCGGCCGGGAGCTCGGCGACGGGGCGCCCGCGGCGTCCACCGCGGACACTCCGGCGCTGGTCGTGCTGTCGCAGCCGGAGTTCCGCACGGCGGTGCGGCGGGCTCTGCGCGACTACACGCGCGACGACGCGCTGGCCGCCAACCCGCTGAGCCGGTCGCGCGTGGCCGTCGAGGCGTCCGGCGGTCTCCGCGCGGTGCTACGGGACGCGGCCGACGCGCTCCGTGCCAACCCCAGGGACGAGAAGCTCTTCCGCGCGGTACACCGCACCTACCTCGAACCGGCGGCCACGCAGGAGCTCGCCGCCGCGCGGCTCGAGCTGCCGTTCAGCACCTACCGGGCACACCTGACCAGCGGCATCGAGCGGATCGCCGAGTGGCTGTGGCGGCGGGAGATTTCCGGGATCGAGTAGTTTTCGGCCTGGTAACCGAGCAGTTCACGCTCCTACCTTGCGGGACATGCGCTCGTACCCGGAAATGGAGCTGGACCGGCTGTTGAGCCGGGGTCGCTTCGTGGGCGATCTGACCGAGCAGGTGCTGGGTCTCGCCGGGCTCCAGCCCGGCATGCGGGTGCTCGACGTGGGGTGCGGCAGCGGCGACGTCGCGTTCGTCGCGGCGCGGCTCGTCGGCCCGGACGGCACGGTGATCGGCGTCGACCGCGACCCGGCGGCGATCGCCCGCGCGCGGCAGCGTGCGTCGCTCGACAACGTGCGCTTCCTGGCCGCCGACGCCGCCGGCCTCGACCTGGACGTGCCGATCGACGCGGTGGTCGGCCGCCAGTTCCTCATGCACCTGGCGGATCCGGAGGCCGTGCTGCGCCACCTGCGCGGGCTGCTCGCGCCGGGCGGGCTGATGGCCTTCCACGAGCCCGACTGGACCGGCGCCGGCGCCCACCCGCAATGCCCGCTCGTGGAGCTGACGCTCGACCGGATCCGCGAGACCCTGCGCCGCACCGGCGCCGACCCGCGGGCCGGGCTGCGGCTGCGCCGCACGCTCGGCGACGCCGGGCTCGCGCACCCACGGGCGATCCTCGGCGCGCGGGTCGAGGGCGGGCCGGACTCGCTCGTCTACGCGGAGCTCGTCGCTACCACCCGCGACCTGCTCGGCGACATGGAACGCACCGGCGTGGCGGCACCCGGCGAGGTCGCCGTCGAAACTCTCGCGGCCCGGCTGCGTGCGGAAGTCGTATCCACCGGGGCGACGGTGACGTCGGCCCATTTCATCGGCGCTTGGGGTAACTCGACATGAGAACCGTCTCGCTCGTCCTCAGCCTCCTGACCACCGGCCTCGCGGCAGGCCTGTTCTTCGCGTTCTCGATGTCGGTGATGCCGGGCCTCGCGCAGGTCGGCGACCGCACCTTCGTCGAGGCGATGAGCGGCATCAACAAGGCGATCCTCAACGGCTGGTTCGCGATCGCCTTCGGCGGCGCGCTCGTCTTCACGGCCGCTGCCGCGCTCCTGCACCTGGGCGGCTCGCACCGCGCGGCGCTGGCGTGGATCGTCGCGGCGCTCGTGCTGTACGTGGCCCAGCTCGCCGTCACGTTCACCGTCAACGTGCCGCTCAACAACGAGCTGGTGGCGGTCAACCTGGACACCGACGACCTGGCCGCCGCCCGCGAACGCTTCGAGGCCACGTGGGTGCGCTGGAACGTGGTGCGCACGCTGCTCGTGACCGGCGCGTTCGGCAGCCTGATCGGCGCACTGGTCAAGTCTTGACCTCAGGCCCACTCGAGGTTGCAGACTTGCCGGCATGCGAGCGGTGTGGCTGACAGGTTTTGGTGACCCTTCGGTGCTGGTGGCGGGCGACGCCCCCGACCCGGTGCCCGGCGCCGGGCAGGTGCTGATCGACGTGGCGTACGCGAACATCACGTTCGTCGAGACCCAGTTCCGCGCCACCGGCGCCGGCCCGATAAAGGCCCGTCCCCCGCTCATCCCCGGCAACGGCGTCGGCGGCGTGATCGCGGCGGTCGGCCCCGGCACCGGCGCCGACCTGTCGGGCCTGGTGGGTCGCCGGGTGGTCACGAGCCTCAACGGCACGGGTGGGTACGCCTCCCGCGTGGTGGTCGACGCGGCGGCCCCGTTCGAGGTGCCACCGGAGCTGCCGCTCGACGAGGCGGTCGCACTCCTCGCCGACGGCCGCACCGCCACGATGCTCATCGGTGCCGCCGCCCCGAAACCCGGCGAGCGCGTGCTCGTCGAGGCCGCCGCGGGCGGCGTGGGCAGCCTGGCGATCCAGCTGGCGAAGACGGCCGGCGCCGTCGTCGTCGCCGCGGCGGGCGGCGAACACAAACTGGCCGTGGCCCGCAAGCTCGGCGCGGACACCACTGTGGACTATCGCCAACCGGACTGGGCCGACCGCGCCGGCCCGCTCGACGTGGTGCTCGACGGCGTGGGCGGTGCGGTCGCGAGAGCGGCGTTCGAGCGGCTGGTGCCGGGTGGCCGCATGCTGAGCTACGGCCTGGCCAGCGGCGAATGGGCCGCGATCCCGCCCGAGGACGCGGCCGCGCGCGGCGTCACCCTGATCCGCCCGACCCCGACCCCGGCCGAGCTGCGCTCCTATGTGGAGAGTGCGCTCGCGGAGGCCGCCGCCGGCCGCCTGCGCCCGCTGATCGGGCAGCGCTTTCCCTTGGACCGCGCGTCAGAAGCCCACGCCGCGATCGAATCCCGCGCCACGGTCGGCAAAACCCTCCTGGAAGTCACCCTCCTCTAAGGACCTTGCGGAGTCGTGGGGGGCACCGCGGCCGCAAAACCTCGATTCCAACGGAGATTTGAGCTACCGCGACGCCCGTCGTGGTCCAAGCCGTTGCTCCCGCGGCCTCACCCATCCGCCGCTGGTCCCACTCACCCCGCCGCCCCCTGCCCTCAAGACGGCAGCCCTGTCACTGTCTGGGCGGGTATACGGGACCCCTGCTGGGAATTCACGCACAAGAGGGCTGCCCTTTTGGGGCCAGGGTGGGGCTGGGGGCGCGGACCTGGCAGCGGGGGTCGGGGGTTTCGGCGAGCGCTGCGAGCCGCCGACCGCCGCGGTCCCCGCAGGAGCATACGGCCCGCCGCTGACGCGGACCCGGGCAAAATCCGAAGCCGGAGGTTCTAGAGAGCTTTCGGAGTTGGGGTTACGCGCGTGGCGGCGCTCCGGCAGATTTCCCCCGTCCGCGTCAGCTGGAGACCGTATGCTCCCGCGGGCACCGCTCCCGGCCGGCGGCTCGCGGGGCGAGCCGAAATCCCCAGCCGTCACCCCTGTCGCTTTCCCAGAGCGCCGATCCGGGAGCAGACATTGTGGACAAACAGCGACCGTCGCGGCGGCCCGACGGGGTGAGCACGACCAGCGGCGGACGGGTGAGGCCGCGGGAGCAGCGGTCTGGACCACGACGGACATCGCGGTAGCTCAAATCTTTGTCCTAAAAGGAACTTAGCGCCCGGCCACCGCGACTCCGAAAAGGCTCTAGTCGGGGAGCATGGGCATCGCGAGGCCGGGGTCGCGGCCGAGCAGCACCGCGCGGGTGACCGCCGACGAGCCGAACCTGTCGCGCACCGCGTCGAGGGCGCCATCCAGCTCGACGCCGCTGTCTCGCTCGAAGGGGAGCATCAGCTGGACGGCCTTGCCGTCGTCGAGGTTGCCCACCGCGACGCCGACCAGGGTCACGCCGCGTTCGTCGATCATCGGCATGGCGGCGGCGAGCAGGCCGCGCAGGGCTTCGAGGATCGTGCGGGTGTTGGACGTCGCGCGCGGGAGGGTGTGTGAGCGGGCGGCGCGGGAGAAGTCGTCGAAGCGGAGCCGCAGCATCACCGTGCGGCCCACGCGGTCGGCGGCGCGCATCCGCCGGGAGACCCGGTCGACCAGGCCGCACAGCACCGCGTCGAGGTCGCGCGGTGTGCGTGGCCGGCGGCCCAGCGCGCGTTGGGCGCCGATCGACCCCCTGCGCCGGCCGGTCTGGATGGTGCGGGGGTCGTGGTTGTGCGCGAGGGCGTGCAGGTGGCGGCCGGCCGCGACGCCGAGCATCGAGACGAGGGCGGCCTCGCCGATCCTGGCGACCGCGCCGACCGTACGCAGGCCGCGCTCGCGCAGCTTGCCGGCGGTCACCGGGCCGACGCCCCACAGGCGCTCGACCGGCAGCGGGTGGAGGAAGGCGAGCTCGCCGCCGATCGGCACGACCTTGAGGCCGTCGGGCTTACCCACACCACTGGCCACCTTGGCCAGAAACTTGGTCTTCGCCACGCCCACGGTGATCGGCAGGCCGACCTGGCGGCGCACCTCGGCCCGGAGCCGGACGGCGATGTCGGTGGGTGTGCCCGAAATCTTGCGGAGGCCGCCCACGTCGAGGAACGCCTCGTCGATGGAGATGCCCTCGACGAGTGGGGTCGTGTCACGGAAGATCCGGAAGACGGCCTTGCTCGCCGCGCTGTAGGCGGCCATCCGGGGCTGGACCACGATGGCGTCCGGGCACAGCCGGCGGGCCTGCTGGCCACCCATGGCCGTGCGCACACCGCGGGCCTTCGCCTCGTAGCTGCAAGCCAGCACCACGCCGCCGCCCACGAGCACCGGGCGGCCGCGAAGGCGCGGATCGTCCCGCTGCTCGACGGACGCGTAGAAGGCGTCGAGGTCGGCGTGCAGGATGCTGGCACCCACGCGGGTTATGTTCGCACATATGTACGAGAAGAGGAACCCGCGTGTCAGCTGACCAGCTCGTAGCCCGCCTCGTCGACGGCGGCGCGCACCGCGTCCTCGTCGAGCGACCGCTCGCTGGTCACGGTCACCGCGCCGCCGGCGAGGTCGACCGACACGGCGGTGACGCCGGGGATCTGGCCGACCTCGCTGCTTACCGAGCTGACGCAGTGGGCACAGGTCATTCCGCTGACGGAGTAGGTCTTGGTCTCCATGCCCAAGACCATACCCCTTACCCCCAGGGGGTATCAAGCTAGACGACGATACTCACCATCCGGCCCGGCACGACGATCACCTTCCGCGGGTCGCGCCCCGCCAGGTGGTCGCCGACCGCGGCCAGTGCCGCCTCGCGTACCGACGCCTCCTCCGCGGTCGCGGCCACCTCGACCCGGCCGCGGACCTTGCCGTTGACCTGCACCGGGTACGTGACCGACTCGGCCACCAGCAGCGCCGGGTCGGCGACCGGGAAGTCTACGTACGCCAGCGAGCCCGAGTGGCCCAGCTTCTGCCACAGCTCTTCGGCGATGTGCGGGGCGAACGGCGACAGCATCAGCACCAGCGGCTCGACCACCTCGCGGGGCGCCGACGGCAGCGGCGTGACCGCGTTGGTCAGCTCGATCAGCTTGGCGATCGCGGTGTTGAAGCGCAGGTCGTCCATGTCGCCGCGCACGCCGTCGATCACCTTGTGCAGCACCCTGCGGGTCTCCGGAGTGGCCGGCTCGTCGACCACCCGCGTCGCGCCGGTCTCCTCGTCGACCACCAGCCGCCACACGCGTTGCAGGAAGCGCTGCGAGCCGATCACCGCCCGGGTCTCCCACGGCCGGGACACGTCCAGCGGGCCCATCGCCATCTCGTACACCCGGAACGTGTCGGCTCCGTACGCCTCGCACATCTCGTCCGGAGTCACCACGTTCTTCAGCGACTTGCCCATCTTGCCGTACTCGCGGACGACCTCTACGCCCTCGTAGAAGTACTTGCCGTCGCGCTCCTCGACCTCCTCGGCCGGCACCACGACACCGCGCGCGTCGCGGTACGCGTACGCCTGGATGTAGCCCTGGTTGAACAGCCGCCGGAACGGCTCGAACGACGAGATGTGGCCCAGGTCGAACAGCACCTTGTGCCAGAAGCGGGCGTACAGCAGGTGCAGCACCGCGTGCTCCATCCCGCCGATGTACAGGTCGACGCCGCCGCAGTCGCCGGGGAACTGCGGGCCCAGCCAGTACCGCTCGATCTCCGGGTCGACCAGCGCCTTGTCGTTGCGCGGGTCCAGGTAGCGCAGCTCGTACCAGCAGGAGCCGGCCCACTGCGGCATCGTGTTGGTCTCGCGCGTGTAGCGGCGCGGGCCGTCGCCCAGGTCCAGCTCGACCTCGACCCACTCCTTGGCCCGGGACAGCGGGGTCTCGGGGTTGGAGGCGGCGTCGTCCGGGTCGAAGGTGCGCGGCGAGAAGTTGTCCACCTCGGGCAGCTCGACCGGCAGCATCTCGTCGGGCAGGGCGATGGGCAGGCCGGTCTCGTCGTACACGATCGGGAACGGCTCGCCCCAGTAACGCTGGCGGCTGAACAGCCAGTCGCGCAGCCGGTAGGTCACCGCGCCGGAACCGACCTCGTGCGTCTCCAGCCACTCGATGATGCGGGCCTTGGCGTCCGCGATGCCCAGCCCGTCCAGGAAGGCACTGTTGATCGCCGGGCCTTCCCCGGTGTACGCCTTGCCCTCGAAGTCGGCCGGCGGCCGCACCGTGCGGATGATCGGCAGCTCGAAGACCTCGGCGAACTCCCAGTCGCGCTCGTCCTGCCCGGGCACCGCCATGATGGCGCCGGTGCCGTAGCCGGCCAGCACGTAGTCGGCGATGAAGACCGGGATGGGCTCCTCGTTGACCGGGTTTGTCGCGTACGCCCCGATGAAGACACCTGTCTTCTTGCGGCTCTCCGCGGTGCGCTCCGCTTCGGTCTCCCCCGCGATGGAGGCCCGGTAGGCCGCCACGGCCTCGGCCGGCGTCGCGTGCCCGCCGGTCCATGCCTCCCGCGTGCCGGCGGGCCACTCGCCGGGCACCAGCTGGTCGACCAGCTCGTGCTCGGGGGCCAGCACCATATAGGTCGCGCCGAACACGGTGTCCGGACGCGTCGTGAAGACCCGGATGGGCGCCGAGGAGGTGGGGAACTCGATGTGCGCGCCCGTCGAACGGCCGATCCAGTTGCGCTGCATCAGCTTGACCGGCTCCGGCCAGTCCAGTGTGTCCAGGTCGTCGACCAGGCGATCACCGTACGCGGTGATCCGCATCATCCACTGCTTCAGGCTGCGCTGGAAAACCGGGTAGTTGCCGCGCTCGCTGCGCCCGTCTGGCGTGACCTCCTCGTTGGCCAGCACCGTGCCCAGGCCGGGACACCAGTTGACCGGCGCCTCCGAGACATACGCCAGGCGGTGGTCGTCTACCACGCGGCGCCGCTCGACCGGCGACAGCTCGCTCCACGGCCGGCCGTCCGGGGTGGCCCGCTCGCCGGCCTCGAACGCGGCGACCAGCTCGGCGATCGGGCGCGCCTTTCGCTGCGCGGTGTCGTACCAGGAGTTGAAGATTTGCAGGAAGATCCACTGGGTCCACCGGTAGTACTCGGTGTCGGTCGTCGCCACCCACCGCCGGCTGTCGTAGCCCAGCCCCAGCCGGCGCAGCTGCGCGCGGTAGCGCTCGACGTTGGCCTCGGTGGTGATCCGCGGGTGGGTGCCGGTCTGCACCGCGTACTGCTCGGCGGGCAGGCCGAACGCGTCGAAACCCATCGGGTGCAGCACGTTGTAGCCGGCCATCCGCTTGTACCGCGTGTAGGAGTCGGTGCCGATGTAGCCCAGCGGGTGGCCGACGTGCAGGCCGGCGCCGGACGGATAGGGGAACATGTCCTGCACGTGCAGCTTGGGAGCGCCGGCCCGGGGGTGGCCGGGGTCGGCCAGGTCGCCGGTCGGGTTGGGCGCGTCGAAGGTGCCGTGCGCCGCCCAGAAGTCCTGCCAGCGGACCTCGATCTCGCCTGCCAGCGCGGCGGTGTATCGGAAGGGCGGAATGTCCGCGACCTCTTCGCTCATTTTTCTACCTCCAGGGCCATTCTCGTGTGGGCATGAAAAAGCCCCTCACGCAGGAGGGGCTGCCGCGCTGTCGACGGGGGCGTCGATGGCGCGGCTACGTAAGGAGCAGGAAGGCCCTGGCCATGACGGCAGTGTACTACGCGGCGGTCATGACCGACTCGGCGAATTTCACCGACGGGGCTAGCCTGTGCACATGCGGGTGGTCCGTCACATCCCGGCCTGCACTCCCGCGAACCATCCGGCCACCCTTGCGTATCTATACAGGGAAGCCGTGGTAAACGAGGAGGAGGCCCGTGACACAACCATCCTGGGACCAGGTTGGCAGCCCTCTGTCCGGCGCGGAGTTCCGCGCGGCCAGCGACGCCATCGTGGCCAATATCGAGCAGGTCATCGAGGGCAAGACCGCCACGGTGCGGCTCGCGCTGGCCGTCCTGCTGGCCGAGGGTCACCTCCTGATCGAGGATGTCCCTGGTGTAGGTAAGACGAAACTCGCCAAGGCCCTCGCCCGGTCCATCGACTGCTCGGTGCGGCGGATCCAGTTCACCCCCGACCTGCTGCCCAGCGACGTGACCGGCGTGAGCGTCTACAACCAGGAAACCCACGACTTCGAGTTCAAGCCGGGCGCCGTGTTCGCCAACCTCGTGGTCGGCGACGAGATCAACAGGGCCTCGCCGAAGACGCAGTCCGCCCTCCTGGAGAGCATGGAGGAGCGGCAGGTCACCGTCGACGGCACCACCTACGAGCTTCAGACGCCGTTCATGGTGATCGCGACGCAAAACCCGATCGAGATGGAGGGCACCTACCCCCTCCCGGAGGCGCAGCGCGACCGGTTCACCGCCCGGATCGCGATGGGCTACCCGGACCCGGGCGCCGAGCTCGCGATGCTCGACGTGCACGGCACCCGCGACCCGATCGTGGCGCTCAAGCCGGTCTCGGACGCGGCCACCGTCCGTCGCCTGATCGCGACGGTGCGCGAGGTACATGTCGCCGACGCGGTCAAGCAGTACGCGGTCAACCTGGTCACCGCCACCCGTGAGGCGCCCGACCTCCGGCTCGGCGCGTCTCCCCGGTCGACCCTCCAGCTGCTGCGCACCGCCCGCGCGGTCGCCGCGCTCGAAGGGCGCGACTACGTGCTGCCGGACGACCTCCAGACGCTCGCCGTGCCGGTGATGGCGCACCGCATCATCCCCACCGCGGACGCCCAGCTGGCCCGGCGCACCACCGACGCGATCATCGCGGACATCGTGCACCGGCTCCCGCTCCCTCACGAGCGGCAGCGGTCGCCGTACGACACGCGGCCGGGGGCCACCGGCGACGGGCGCGCCCAGTACGACCCGCGGAGGGGCTGATGGCTCGGTTCGGCTTCGCCGGGCGGCGGTTCCGCGGAGGCGGCTCCCGTGCGTGAGGCGCTGCGCGGGCTGACGACGCGTGGCCGGTCGTTCCTGGCCGCGGCCGCGGCCGCCGCCGTGTCCGCGGTCATCCTCGGCGAAAAGGACCTGCTGCGGGTGGCGATCCTGCTCGCGATCCTGCCGCTGCTGGCCGCCGCATACGTGGGGCGCAGCCGCTACCGGCTCGCGTGCAGCCGCTCGCTCGAGCCGCACCGCGCGCCGGTCGGTGCCAGCGCCCGCGTGGTGCTGCGCCTGCAAAACATGTCCCGGCTGCCCACCGGCACCCTGCTGCTGGAAGACCGGCTGCCGTACGCGCTGGGCAGCCGCCCGCGGGTCGTCCTCGAACGGCTCGGCGCCCGCCAGGCCAGCTCCGTGGCGTACACGGTGCGGGCCGACGTGCGCGGCAAGTACGAGGTCGGCCCCCTGGTGGTGCGCCTGACCGACCCGTTCGGGCTGTGCGAGCTGACCCGCTCGTTCCCGAGCGTCGACCGCCTCACCGTTATCCCCCAGGTACACCCGCTGCCCACCGTCCGCCTCGCCGGCGAGTACGCGGGCGCGGGCGACAGCCGGGCCCGCTCGGTGGCCGTGCACGGCGAGGACGACGCGGCGACCCGGGAGTACCGGCGCGGCGACGACCTGCGGCGCGTGCACTGGAAGTCGACCGCGCGCACCGGCGAGCTGATGGTGCGGCGCGAGGAGCAGCCGTGGGAGAGCCGGGCCACGGTCGTGCTCGACACCCGGCAGTACGCCCACCGCGGCGAGGGCCCGACGGCCAGCTTCGAGTGGGCGGTCTCGGCGGCGGCCAGCGTCGCGGTGCACCTGCGCCAGGCCGGATACAAGCTGCGGCTGGTCAGCGACACCGGCATCGACACCGAGGCGGCCGAGGGCGGCGAGGGCCTCCTGCTCGACCACCTGGCCGACGTGCGGCTGGACAAGCGCGGCGATGTGGCCCAGCTCGTCGAGGCGGTGCGCAGGCGCAACGACGGCGGCCTGGTGATCGCGCTGCTCGGCACGCTGACCACCGCCGAGGCCGAGCTGCTGTCCGGCCTGCGGAGCAACAACGCGACCTGCGTCGGATTCCTGATCGACTCGTCGACGTGGCTCAACCTCCCGCCGGAGAGCCGGGCCGAGGCGGGCCGGGCGCACGGCGCGGCGGCGTTGAGCCTGATGCGCAGCGGCTGGCGGGTTGTGGGCGTGTCCCACGGCGCGAAGCTGCCCGCGCTCTGGCCGCAGGCCGCGCGGGGTTCGCAGGGCTTCGCGTGGCGAGCGGCGATGGCCGAGACGGTAGGCACCGGCTTCGGCTCGGGCAGGGCTAGGTAGCTAGGCGATATCGGGCCTTCGTGCCCGGGAGGGTTGGGTAGCTGTGCGAGATCGGCACCTGGGTTTCGTCGCCGCGGCGGCGACACTGCTCGCGGCGGCTCCACTGTCGACGATCTTCGAGCGGTGGACCTGGCTGATCCAGAGCGCGGTGGCGGTGGCACTCGTCGCCGGCGCGGCCACGCTTGCCCGCTCGCTGCGCGCGCCGGTGTGGGCCCAGCTGCTGGGCATGATGGTCACGCTGACCATGGTGCTGACGCTGATGTTCTCCAGCGGCGAGGAGCTGCTGGCGATCATCCCCACGCCCGGCACGTTCGCCCACTTCGGACAGTTGACGAACTTCGCCGTCGACGACATGCGCTCGTACGGCGTGCCCGTGCCCGACCGGGTCGGCCTTCAGTTCCTCACCGTGCTCGGGATCGGCTCGGTGGCCATCCTCGTCGACCTGCTCACCGTCGGCATGCGCCGGCCCGCGCTGGCCGGCCTGCCGATGCTGGCGATCTACTCGGTACCGGTGGCCGTGTACACCGACAGCGTCCACCCGCTGCCGTTCGTCATCGGCGCGGTCGGCTTCCTGTGGCTGCTGGTCGCCGACAACGTCGACCGGGTGCGGCGCTTCGGCCGCCGCTTCACCGGCGACGGCCGCGACGTCGACGTCTGGGAGCCCTCACCGCTGGCCGCCGCCGGGCGCCGGCTCGCCGTCGTGGGCGTCGCCCTCGCCGTGCTGCTGCCCCTCGCCGTGCCCGGCATGACCACCGGCCTGCTGGCCAACTTCGGCGCGGGCGGCTCCGGCCCGGGCGGCAACGGTCGGGGCAACGGCGGGCGCGTCGACCTCTTCGCCAACCTGAGCGGCGAGCTCCAGCAGGGCAAGGACCGCGAGATGGTCAAGGTGACGACCAACGACCCCACGCCGCAGTACATCCGGTTCGGCGTCGCCGACGAGCTCAACGAGCAGGGCTTCCGCAACGGCCGGCGCATCTCCAACACCGCCCTCGACAAGGGGTTGCCGGCTCCCCAGAACCCGGGCGCGGGCGTGCGCACCGACAGGTACCGCGCCACCGTCGAGGTCACGCAGGAGTTCGACATGGGCCTGCTGCCCATCTACGCCACGCCGGTGGCCATCGACGACCTCAAGGGCCGCTGGTCTTACGACGCCAACCAGCAGGTCGTTTACTCGAACGGGTCCTCGGCCCGAAAGCAGAAGTTCGAACTGGAGTACATCCGCGCGTCGTTCAGTGCGGCCGCGCTGCGGCAGGCGAGCACGCTGCCGGAGGCCGACCCGCTGGTCAAGCAGTTCACGCTCATGCCGGACAACAAGGCCGTACAGGAGCGGGTCGACGAGCTGGTCAAGGGCAAGACCTCCCCGTACGAGAAGGTGCGGGCGATCTACGACTTCTTCTCGGAGGCGAACGGCTTCTCGTACAGCCTCCAGACCCAGAGCGGCACCGGCGGCACCGCGATAGTCGACTTCCTCACCAACAAGCAGGGCTTCTGCCAGCAGTACGCGGCGGCGATGGCCTGGATGGTGCGGGCGGCCGGCATCCCGGCGCGGGTGGCGTTCGGCTTCAGCAGCGGCAACAACAAGCGCGACGGCAACTCGTTCACGCTGACGAACAAGAACCTCCACGCGTGGACCGAGGTGTACTTCGGCCCGGGGTACGGCTGGGTGCCCTTCGACGCCACCCCCGCGGCGGCCGTGGCCGGCTCGATCCGCACCGACTACGCCCCGGACGTCGACGCCACCGAGGAGGCCACGCCGAGCGCCCCGGTCACCGGCGGCGCGGTGCCGGAGGCCAGCGGAGGCACCGCCGGCCCGGTCGACGACGGCAACGACGAAGCCGACCTCGGCGCCGGTCCGGGCGAGACCACGCCGACCGCGCCCCGGTGGCCGTGGTTCACGATCAGCACGGTGATCCTGCTGCTTGCCCTGCTGTCCGTACCGGCCGTGCGGCGCGGGCTGCTCCGCCGCCAGCGGCAGGCCGCCGGTGGCAGCGGCTCCCCGGCGGTGGCCACGGCCGGCGCGGACGGCGGCGACGGCCTCCGCATCGTGGTCACCGACGTGGCGGCGGCCGGCCGCGCCCGCGAAGACGCGCACGCCGCCTGGGCCGAGCTGCTCGACACGATGATCGACTACCGCGTCCCGATCGACCAGACCGAGACGCCGCGCTCGACCGCCGACCGCCTGGTCCGGGAGGGCCTTGTCGACGGCCCGTCCGCCGAGGCCGCGCGGGTACTCGGCCGGGCCGAGGAACGCGCCCGCTACGCCCGCGACCCGCTCCAGCCCGGCCGGCTCGGCGACGGCCTGCGCGCGGTGCGCAAGGCCCTGGCCGGCCGCGCCAACCGCCGCACCCGCCTGGCCGCGCGGCTGCTGCCGCCGTCGGTACTGCTGCGGTGGCGGCAGGCGATCGTGGAGAGCTCGATCCGCACGGTGCTGACGTCCGGCCGCATGCGCGACGGCCTGATGCGCTGGAGCCCCCGCCGCCTCCTGAGCCGCCCGTCACGCTGAGCGCGCCGCTACTCGCCGGTCACTTCCGAGACAGAAGTTTTCCCACGTCCGTGTCAGCGGCAGACCGTATGCTCCCGCGGGCACCGCTCCCGGCCGGCGGCTCGCGGGCGAGCCGAAATCCCCGGCCGTCCGCTGCCGGGTCCGCGGGACAAGCCCCCGGGCCCGTTCGCGGACGACCACAGGCCCCTACCCCGCGACATTCTGACGCAGCGTTACCAGCGTCGGGGCCGGGCTTTCAGATCTAGGAGACTTAGGGTTGATATGGCGCCCTAACTCTCCAAGATCTGGCATCGGAACCTGTTCACGCCGTCGCGGCGGTTACTCGTGGTGACAGCGCGTCTGGCCGGTCTGGTGCCCGTCGCCTCGGCAATGGGCATTGTGGACAAACGACCCGTGCGCGGCACGTCCCGGGGCGGGCGTGACCAGCGGCGGACGGGGAGGCCGCGGGAGCGGCGGCGAGGACCGCGACGGAAATCGAGCTTCCGAGACCGCAGTGACCAGGCGCCGTTCCCGCGGTGGTCGCGTTACTCGCGACGGCGACACCCCGGATGCGGAGGCGGTGACCCTGACTCAGAAGGGTCTCCAGTGCGGGGCCACCAACGTTGGCCGGCTTCGCCGGCCCGGGTGAAGGTTTGTGGTCACCGCACTGATCTCGAAGCCCTCACCCGAGCTTGTAACGCGGGGTCGCGCTGGTCGATGCGGGTCTCCCAGCAGGGGCTTGCCGCGCGGACCGGGCAGCGGAGGTCGGGGATCTCGGCTCGCTCTGCGAGCCGCCGACCTGCGCGGTCTCCGGCGGGAGCGGCGGTCCGCGACTGACGCGGACCCGGGAAACCTGTCTTGGCGGACGACCGCCGCCGCCGGGCCCATAGGGCAACCCCGCCGGACAAAATGGCGCCCCGCCAGCCCGGAGGCGTGGCGGGGTGATGGTGTAGATCGGCTGCGCGGGGCAGCATCCAGCGGCGGACCGCCGAGGGGGGTCGGGTCAGCGGTGGCCTTCTGGCCGCTGACGCCACCTCTCCTCGAGTCGGTCGATGAAGGACATCCGGCGGCCGCGGGTGCGGCGGGAGGTGGTGCCTCCCACGACGCGCAGGTCGGGTGACTGTCCCTTGCGGTGCGAACGCATCGCGAACGCCGCGGCGCTGAGCATGACCACGAACCCCGCTACGCCGAGCAGGGTCAGCTCTGTAACCGTGCCGTAGACAACCAACGCGAGACCGACCGCGATAACGCCGACAGCGAGCAGCAGACGACGACGCGCATGGAAGCGCGGGTCACTGGCGCGCACGGCCGAGGCGAACTTCGGGTCCTCGGCCAGCGACTGCTCGATCTGCTCGAACAGCCGCTGCTCATGCTCAGAGAGCGGCACGGCACTCCTCCCCGGTCACGTAGGCCGGCCCGGGCGGACCGACAGACCGTGGCAGCCAAACCGACTGCTTACCCGCCAGTCTACGAGGGGGTTCGCGGCTCGGAAAGCGGGACGACCCACGGCCTGAGTGATTTTCGGTCCGTCGCAGGTCACCGCGCCTCAGAAAGCACTTCGGAAGCGTGCCAGAAAGCGGACACATCCGCCCGCTTCAGTCTTCGCCGGCCTTGCGGAGCAGGCTTGCCGGGCGGATCACCGCTCGGCCGAACTTTGCCGCCGCCGCGTCGGCCGCCGCCTCGGCCTCGCGCCAGCCGTGCTCGGGCTCGCCCAGTGTGGGCTGCCGCGGGGTGGCGCCGGCCTGGGTCAGGCCCTCGACCCGCACCCCGACCAAGCGGATCGGTGCACCCGGGCTGGGCTGGCCACCGGTGGCGCCGCGAGCCGGCCGCCGGTCGCCGCCGGCGGACCACAGCCCCTCCCACAGTGCCCACGCGATGTCGAACACCTCGCGCGCCACGTCGGTCGGGCCGGGCAGCGTGCGGGAACGGCTGAGGGTGCGGAAGTCGGCCAGCCGCACCTTGATGGAGACCGTGCGACCCACCTGGCCGGAACGGCGCAGCCGGGCGCCGGTCTTTTCGGAGAGGGAGAGCAGCGCGCGGCGGATCACCGCTGGGTCGGCCACGTCTGTGTCGAACGTCACCTCCGCGCCGATCGACTTGTCCACCTGCTCCGGCGTCACGTGGCGCGGGTCGCGCCCCCACGACAGCTCGTGCAGGTGGGCCGAGGCCGCCTCGCCGAGCGCGCCGCGCAGCATGCCGACCGGCGCCTGGGCCACGTCGCCGACCGTGCGCAGGCCGAGGCGGGCCAGCGTCTCGGCGGCCCGCTCGCCCACGCCCCACAGCGCGGCCACCGGCAGCGGGTGGAGAAACTCCAGCACCTGGTCGACGGGGACCACGATGAGCCCGTCGGGCTTGGCCCGGGTCGAGCCGAGCTTGGCCACGAACTTGGTCGGCGCCACCCCGACCGAGCAGGTCAGCCCCAGCTCGCCGCGCACCCGCGAGCGGATCAGACGGGCGATGCCGGCGGGCGGGCCGAGCAGCCGCCGCGCGCCGCCCACGTCGAGGAACGCCTCGTCGAGCGACAGCGGCTCGACCAGCGGCGTGACGTCGCGGAAGATGCCCATCACCGCGCGCGAGGCGGCCGTGTAGGCGGTGAAGTCGGGCGGGATGAACACCGCACGGGGGCACAGGGCCCGCGCGCGGGCGGTGGGCATCGCGCTGCGCACCCCGAACTCCCGGGCCTCGTAGCTGGCCGAGCTGACTACGCCACGCGGGCCGACCCCGCCGACCACGACGGGCCGGCCCTTCAGCGAGGGGTCGCGGTGCACCTCGACCGACGCGTAGAACGCGTCCATGTCGACGTGGAGGATGTGGCTGCCGCTGTCGTCGCCCTCCGGCCCGAAGCGCGACTGCCCGCGCGGTATCGCCTGGCTACGACCCATGTCCGCAGGCTAGACGCCCCGTACGACAATCAGCGGCACCATCATCTCCGCCGCCGTGTACGAGCCGTGGTAGGCGACCAGCTTGGCCACCGTCTCCGGCTCGCGGGCGGTGGCGAGCACCGCGGTGAGGCCGTGGCTGACCACCACCACGTCACCGATGCGGTCGAGGTGGGCCGCGGGCACCGGCCCGAACCAACCGGCCTCGACCACCTCCTCGCGCGGCGCCACCCAGGCGTCCTCGCCGAGCACCTCGCGCCACGCGGCCACCACGTCGTCGCGGGCGCCGGGGAGCGTGTGGAGGTAGCGCACCCGCGGCTCGCCGGCGACCAGGCGGAGGCCGGTGCCGAGGCGAGGGTCGGCGTCGAGGTCGTACCGCCCCTCGTCGGGCACGTCGAGCTGCCCGTGGTCGGCCGTGACGAGCAGCGCCGCGTCGGCGGGCAGGCCCTCGACCAGGCGCGCGAGCAGGACGTCGAGCTCGGAAACCGCCGCCCGCCACTCCGGCGAGTCGAGGCCGAAGCGGTGTCCGGACGTGTCGACCGACGGGTGGTAGCCCACCACCAGCGCCCGCCCGTCGGCCGCGAGCCCGTCGAGCATGCCGGTGACCAGCGCCTCGACGTCGGGCGCCGCGCGATAGTCGGCCCCGCGCCAGGCCGCCACGGTGAGGCCGCTGCCGGCGTACTCGGGGCGGCTCACCATGCTCACCGCCACGCCGGCCGCCCGCGCCACCGCCAGCCGGCTCGGCACCGGCTGCCAGGCCACCGGGTCCGGGTCGTCCCACCACTGGGTGTGGTTGAGCACGCGGTCGGTGCCCGGGACGTTGACCGTGAAGGCCAGCAGACCATGGGCGCCGGGCACGGCTCCCGTGCCGATCGACGCGAGACCCGCCGGCGTCGTGGACGGGAAGACAGAGGTCAGGCTCGTGGCGGCGCGCGCCACGTCGGCCAGCGTCGGCGCGTGGGGGGTCGCCAGCGGGATCTGGTACGAGCCGAGCCCGTCCACCACGAGCACCGCGATCCGCCGCACGCCGTCGAGCCGGGCGGTGAGGCCGAGCGGATCGGGCGCCTCCGGGACACCGAGCACGGCGAGCACGCTGGGCAGCAGCTCAGCCAGGCTGGCCCGCCCGTAGGCCGGCCGCACCACGTCGAGCGCACCGCTCATGACGACGGGCGGCGGGCGAAGAGGTGCAGCTGGGCGGCGATGTCCCGGTAGGGCGGGTGGGCGGCCGCCGCCATCTCCAGGTCGACCACCGCCTGCGGGTCGCCGTCGGCGACGGCCGCCGGCAGCAGGTCGGCGAGTACCCGTACCCCATGGATCTCGGCGACCTCGAGGCCGGCGGCGCGCAGCAGCGCGGCGGCGGTCTCCGCGTCGTAGCGCCGCCGCAACGTGTCCTTGGGCCCGGTGCGACCGTGCGGGTCGGCGAGGAGCGCGGCCGCGTCGGCGAGGTGGCCGTTGACCGCGCGGCTGAGCACGGCGGCGGCCCTGCCGGCCACGAGCACGCTGGCCGCCCCGCCCGGCCGCAGCGCCGCGGTCACCGCGCCCACCACACCGGCCGGGTCGTCGACGACCTCGAGCACGGCGTGGCACAGCACCAGGTCGGCGGCGCCCGGCTCGACGAGGCCGGCGAGCGCGTCACCGTCGCCCTGCACGGCGCGCACCCGGTCGGCGACCCCGGCTTCCGCGGCCCGCCGGGTCAGCGCGGCGAGCGCGTCGGGGCTGGCGTCGACCACCGTCACGCGGTGGCCGTCTTCGGCGAGGGGGACGGCGAAGCCACCGGTGCCGCCGCCGACGTCGAGCACGGTGAGCGGGCGGCCACCCTGGCGCTCGATCTCGCGACGCAGGGCGGCCCAGACGACTGCGGTGCGCGGCCCGCTGCGCTGTGCGCGAGTTAGCTCCACTGCCGCAGCCTATGCCAGGGTCTCGGCGCACCGCATCACAGGTGGCGGAGCCCCACGGCCTCCGCCACCAGGCTGTCCACTGTAACCGCGGCGCGAAGTTTTACGGCACGGTGAAACGGCCGCACGACGGAGCGCGGGCAGGCGCTCGGTGTCGAGAAGCGGGTCTGGCGCCGTCGGTCCTCCGCCGCCGGCGGCGTCGCGGGTGCCGGTCAGCCGCGGGCGAGGATCTGGCCGACCGCGGTGGCCTTGTCGCCGAGCATCGCGCGCAGGCGCAGCGCGATGTCTTCGGGCTCGTCGGCCGGCCCGAACGCCTGCACGACCTCCTCTGGCACCGCGTCGATCCCGGCCTGAAGGCTGGTCAGATCCTGCTGGAGCTGCGCCTTGGTGGCCTCGTCGACATTGCCGACCGCGGATGCGAGCGCCTTGACCGCGCCGGTCATCCAGCCGGCCCACACGTGGAGCGGCACACGCCCCTCACCCGTCGGGTTGGGGATCGCGACCGAGGTGGTGTAATGCGCGTCGCGAAGCTGCTGTGCCTGCTGGGGGGTCATCTCGTTGTACTCCGATCTGCCCTGCCAGGCCGCGAGGGACTCCCCACGCAGCACGGACAGGACACCGTCGAGTGCGGACCAGTCTTCACAGAACTGCCTGATGATCGACAGGTGGATGTGCCACAGGTGGGTGGTATCGCGACCCGGGTCGGGCCCCGCGTCGGCGCCCACGCCGAGTGGCCGGCCGCCGACCAGCACGTAGCAGTAGACCGTGCGGTTGTCCTTCGTGCCGATGAACTCCCGCAGCACCGGGCCGCGCGGGCTGTACAGCCGCGGGTCGCGGGACCGGGCGGCGGCGTCCAGCCGCGCCGTGTACTTGCGCATCGCCGCGTCGGACAGGCTCAGGTCGATCGCCGACGCCTTGATGCCGGAGCCGCGGCGGTCGGCTACGACGTCGCGGACCGAGTAGTCGGACGACGGCAGCGCGCCGCGGTAGTTGTGGTAGCCGGGCTTGGCGGCGTAGACGCCGCCGAGCAGCGCGCTCGCCTCGAAGCGGTCGAAGTCGCTCCACAGTCGCCAGATGGCGGTCGAGATGCGGGTCGGGTTCGGATTGCTGGCCAGGGTCTCGACGCCTTCATCGTCCACATCGGGCGGGGACTCCGCGCCCTCGACCGTCTCGGGCAGAGCGAGCACGTCGTACTCCTCGCCCTCGGCGATGCTCACCATCAGGTCGTCGGTGAGCGGCAGGGGCTCCGGGTCGCGGACGTAGAAGGCGTCGTCGCGCCAGTCGTAGAACCACGCCCGCCCGGTGGGCTTGTCACCCAGAAGGAACCCGCTCGGATAGCGACTGATCCGCACCTGACCGTCCAGTGGGCCGCCGTGGCAGCGTCCCTCTCGCACGGTGCTGCTCCCTTCCTAACGGGGGGACGTAGGGTCGGGCCATGCGCACCGACGACGAGGCAGAGTGGCACAGGCGTCGGCGCCACGCGGTCACCGTACACGCCGAAGCTCAAGAACGCCGCAAAGCGGTAGAGAACTCACAGGCACGCGCGCTGGTGGCCGACTTCGTCCGTCAGGCCCGGGAGCGAGCCCTGCCGACGGAGCCGCTGGTGGCGCGCTCGTACACGGGCCGCGGGCGCTACCGGACGGGTCTGCGGGGCTGGTATCTGAAAGCCGACCGATCGATGGCCGTCGGTGAAGACGGCGCCTTCTACCTGCTCGCGGTGCCGGCGAGCCTGCGGGCCCGGTTTACCGGCGTCACCCTGCGGGCGGACGACCCGCCGCTCGTGGTGGGCCGCGGCGGGCGGGACGGCGAGTCGATTTCCCTCGCCACGCTCCTCGAACGGGTGCTGAACAAGATTTAGGGCGTTGGTAAAACCGGACAGGTGCGTCCGGCGTCCCCTAGGGGTATCAGGCCGGCAAGCCGGTGCGTACCGACGATGTGCGGCCGGCACATATCAGCGCAACATGTAGCCGAATCGTATTCGTGTGTCCACGGGGGGATTCATGACCAGAAACGTGGCTGGGCTGCTCACCGGTCGCCGGACAAAGTACCTGATCATCGTGTTCTGGCTGATCGTGGTCGCGATCGCCGCTCCGCTGGCGGGCAAGCTCACCAGCGTCGAGGACAACGAGGCCAAGTCGTGGCTGCCGGGCAGCGCCGAGTCGACGCAGGTGCTCGACAAGCAGACCGCCTTCTCCTCGCCCGACGCGCTCCCGGCCGTCGTCGTCTACGAGCGCCCGTCCGGGCTGACCGACGCCGACAAGGCGAAGGTGGCCGCCGACGTGCAGAAGTTCGGGCAGCTCGGCGACCTCGACGGCCAGGTGCAGGGTCCGGCGTTCTCCACCGACGGGCAGGCGGCCCAGATCTACGTGCCGCTCAACCTCGGCCCCGAGGGCTGGGATCGCGCCGGCGACATCGTCGACTCGATGCTGGCGACCGGGGAGGCCGGCGCCAACGGGCTCAGCGTGCACATCACCGGGCCCGCCGGCAGCGCCGCCGACTCCGCCGCCGCGTTCGAGGGGATCGACAGCACACTGCTGTTCGCCACGATCGGCGTGGTCGTGGTGATCCTGCTGTTCACCTACCGCAGCCCGGTGCTCTGGCTGCTCCCGGTCATCTCGGCCGGTGTCGCGCTGACCTGCGCGCAGGCCGTGATCTACCTGCTGGCCAAGCACGCCGACCTCACCGTCAACGCGCAGAGTTCGGGCATCTTGACGGTACTCGTGTTCGGCGCCGGCACCGACTACGCGCTGCTGCTCGTCGCCCGATATAGGGAAGAGCTGCGCCGCCATCACGACCGGCACGAGGCGATGGCGGTCGCCCTGCACCGCGCCGGCCCGGCGATCATCGCGAGCGCGGCCACCGTGGCGGTCGGCATGATCTGCCTGCTCTTCGCCGAGACCAACTCCACCCGCGGCCTCGGCCCGGTCGCCGCGATCGGCATCGTGGTCGGCCTCGCGGTCATGTTGACGCTGCTCCCGGCGATGCTGGTGACCGTGGGCCGGTGGATCTTCTGGCCGGTGCGCCCGAAGGAGGGCACCGCCGAGCCCACCACGACCGGCCTCTGGGCCAAGGTCGGTGGCCGCATCGCCCGCCGCCCCCGCACCACCTGGATCACCACCAGCGTGGTGCTCGCGCTCCTGGCCATCGGCATCGTGCAGCTCGACGCCACCGGTCTGACCAACAAGGAGTCGTTCCGCGGCAACCCGGACTCGATTGTGGGCGAGGAGGTGCTCGCCCGGCACTTCGCGGCCGGTGTCGGCACTCCGGTCGCCGTGGTCAGCAACGCCGGCCAGGCCGCCGACGTGCGCACCGCGTTCGCCGGCACGCCCGGCATCGAGCCCTCGTCGGTCACCGAGCCGAGGGTCAGCAACGGCGTGGCGTACATGGAGGGCACGCTCACCGCGCCGCCGGACAGCGACGCGGCGTACGACACGATCGACAGTGCCCGCGACCGCGTGCACGCGGTGCCCGGGGCGGACGCCCAGGTCGGTGGCCAGACGGCGATCAACCTGGACCTCCAGCGAGCGGCCCGCCACGACCGCAACCTGATCATCCCGATCGTGCTGCTCGTCGTGCTGCTGATCCTCGGCGTGCTGCTGCGGGCGATCGTCGCGCCGCTGGTGCTGGTGGCGACCGTCGTGCTCTCCTTCGCCGCGGCGCTGGGCGTGAGCGCGCTGGTCTTCCGGCATATCTTCGGCTTCGGCGGTGCCGACAGCTCGCTGCCGCTGTTCGTCTTCGTGTTCCTCGTCGCGCTCGGCATCGACTACAACATCTTCCTGATGACCCGGGTACGCGAGGAGGCCGCACGCCACGGCACCAAGCGGGCGGCCCTCGTCGGCCTGGCCGCGACCGGCGGCGTGATCACGTCGGCGGGCGTGGTGCTCGCCGGCACGTTCGCGGTGCTGGCCACGCTGCCGCTGACCGCGTTCGCGGAGATCGGCTTCGCGGTGGCGTTCGGCGTCCTGCTCGACACGATCGTCGTGCGGGCGGTGCTGGTCACCGCCCTCAACCTCGACATCGGTCGCCACATGTGGCACCCCAGCAAGCTGGCGAAGGTGCCTGACGAGCAGCCCACGGCGGCGGCACCCGAGCCGGCGCAGGCGGTGCGCTAGCCGCGGCGACCACGACGCTTCCGGTCCGCCCGCTTCCTCGGCGGACCGGAAGGAGGCCAACCCGCAACCAAAAGCTAGGTGGAGGGGAGCAGGCCGGCCATCGCGCGGTTGTGCACGAGTGCGATCGCGCTGACCACCACGAATACCACGATGTAGGAGATCATCGCCTGGTCGGCGAACGGTGCGGAGAACGTGTCCGCGAACGGCAGGAGTCGCGCGTTTTCCGGAATGCGTCGCAGGCCTCGGGCGCCGATCAGGAGCAGTGCGAGGTAAATGGCGAGCGACGCCACGACGACCACGAGTTGCACCTTCCACCACCGGATGGCGGTGCGCGCCGATACGCGGCGCCGTGTGGCGATCACGAGAAATGTCGTTTCGAGTGCCAGCAATATGATGCCGGTCACCCATATCTCGCCGGCCATCACCCGCATCAACGTCATCTGGGCGAGCTCGAACGCGTCGTGGTTGTCCCCGCAGGTGCGGGTGGCCTCGCACTGTGCGCGGACGAACTCGGCGTCCGCGGAGCCCACGCCGAACGTCTCGTGTGCGTAACCGGCGACGAAGACTGCCAGATAGGCGACAAGAAAAAACACCCAGAAGATGTACTTTCCGCCGACGAGGAAGATGGTCCTGCTGCGCATTGACTACCCGGATTTCTGTGATCTCTTATCCGCCTCGCCACAGGCCCGGCGACAGATTGACACAGCGGAGTAGCGGCGCGGTTACCACTGTCGGGATAGCGTCGCCGGCAATCACCGGAAATCGCGCGAGGCCGGACTTACCGGCGGCGTGATCGGATCGAGGCGGTCGGCGGTCAAATTGATCACCCCGTCGTGCTTTTCCAGCCGCCCTCGCACGATCAGCGCGGCGCTCGTGCGGGCCACCTTCCGGTAGCGCTGCCACAGCCCCGGCGAGCAGGTCACGTTGAGCATGCCGGTCTCGTCCTCGAGGTTCATGAACGTGATCCCGCCCGCGGTCGCCGGCCGCTGGCGGTGGGTGACGAGGCCGCCGACGCGTACCCGGGTGCCGCCGTCGATCAGGCCCAGCCGCGCGATCGGCACCGCGCCGGCCTCCTCCAGCTGGGGCCGGATGAAGCGGGCCGGGTGGCTCTCCGGCGACAGCCCGGTGGCCCACACGTCGGCGACGAGGCGGTCGACCGCGTCCATGCCGGGCAGCGTGGGCGGCGGGTTGGGGCTGCTGCCGGTACCCGGGAGGCGGTCGGGCCGCTCCTGGGCGGCGGCGCCGGCGGCCCACAGCGCCTCGCGGCGGGAGAGTCCGAAGCCGGCGAACGCGTCCGCGGTGGCCAGCGCCTCCATGTGCGCGGCGGTCAGGCCCACCCGGCGGGCCAGGTCGGCCATGTCGCGGTACGGGCCGGCGCCCTCCCGCTCCTCCTCGATCCGCCCGGCCAGGTCGTCGCCGATCGTGCGCACATAGGACAGTCCTAATCGGACGGCCGGGCCGCCCATCCCCCACTGGTGCGGCGGCTCACCCTTCTCGCTCCCCCACCGGGTGTCCGATGTGTACTCCAGCTTTGCCTTGGCGCCGCTGAGGTTGATGTCCGGCCGCCGCACCTCGACGCCGTGCCGCCGCGCGTCGTCGACCAGAGTCTGCGGCGAGTAGAAGCCCATCGGCTGGGCGTTGAGCAAGGCGGCGAGGAACGGTCCGGGGTGGTAGCGCTTGAGCCACGAGCTGGCGTACACGAGGTAGGCGAAGCTGATCGCGTGGCTCTCCGGGAAGCCGAAGCTGGCGAACGAGGAGAGCTTGAGGTACACGTCGTCGGCGATCTCGCCGGTGATGCCGCGCTCGGCCATGCCGGCGTAGAGCCGGTCCTTGAGCTCGGCCATCCGTTCGTCCGAGCGCTTCGAGCCCATCGCGCGGCGCAGCTTGTCGGCCTCGGCGCCGTCGAAGCCGGCCACGTCGATGGCGAGCTGCATGAGCTGCTCCTGGAAGAGCGGCACGCCCAGCGTCTTGGCGAGCGCGTTCTTCATCGCGGGATGCGGTGGGTCGGGGGGTTCGAGCTTCTTCTTGCGCCGGATGTACGGATGCACCGAGCCGCCCTGGATCGGGCCGGGCCGGATGAGCGCCACCTCCACGACGAGGTCGTAGAACTCGCGTGGCTCCAGCCGCGGCAGGGTGGCCATCTGCGCGCGGGACTCGACCTGGAAGACGCCGACCGAGTCGGCCCGGCACAGCATGGCGTAGATTTCCGGGTCGTCGAGTGTCATGTCGCTCAGGTCGATTTCCCGGCCGATCATGTCGCACGCGTAGCGCAGCGCGGAGAGCATCCCGAGCCCCAGCAGGTCGAACTTGACCAGGCCGGCGATCGCGCAGTCGTCCTTGTCCCATTGCAGGACCGTGCGGTTTTCCATCCGCGCCCACTCGACCGGGCACACGTCCACCACCGGCCGGTCGCAGATCACCATGCCGCCGGAGTGGATACCCAGGTGCCGCGGAAACGTCTGTAGCTCGTTGGCGAAGTCGATGACGTGCTTCGGGATGTCGTCGACGTCGACCGCCGCGATGCTCCCCCACCGGTCGATCTGCTTGCTCCACGCGTCCTGCTGCCCGGGTGAGAAGCCGAACGCCTTGGCGATGTCACGCACCGCCGACCGCGGCCGGTACGAGATCACGTTGGCGACCTGGGCGGTGTGCTCCCGGTCGTACTTCCGGTAGACGTACTGGATGACCTCCTCCCGCCGGTCGGACTCGATGTCCACGTCGATGTCGGGCGGGCCGTCTCGCTCGGGGGCGAGGAAGCGCTCGAAGAGTAGCCCGTGCTGCACCGCGTCGACGTTGGTGATGCGGAGCGCGTAGCAGACCGCCGAGTTGGCCGCCGAGCCCCGCCCCTGGCAGAAGATCCGCTTTCGATGACAGAAGTTCACTATGTCGTGAACTATCAGGAAGTAACCGGGGAAGCCCAGCTCGTCGATCATCTTCAGCTCGCGGTCCAGCTGGGCGTACTCCTTGGGAGCCGCCTCCCGCGGCCCGTACCGCTCCAGCGCGCCCCGCATCGTCAGCTCGCGCAGCCAGCTCATCTCGGTGTAGCCGGGCGGCACGTTCCAGTCCGGCAGGTGGGGTGCGACCAGCTTGAGGTCGAAAGCGAGCTCGCGGCCCAGCTCTGCGGCCCGGGCCACCGCACCCGGATACGCCGCGAACCGGGCCGCCATCTCCTCGCCGCCGCGTAGGTGCGCGGTCGCCGCGGCGGGCAGCCAGCCGTCGATCTCGTCGAGGCTGCGCCGGGCGCGCACCGCGGCAAGGGCGGTGGCCAGCCGCCGCCGCTTGGGGGTGGCGTAGTGCACGTTGTTGGTGGCCACAGTGGACAGTCCCGCGACGGCGGCCAGCTCGGCGAGCGCGTCGTTGCGGTCACCGTCGGCCGGGTCACCGTGGTCGGTCAGCTCCACCAGCACGCGCTCGGTGTCGAACGCGGCCACGAGCCGGTCCAGCTCCGCGGCCGCCGCGGCCATCCCGCCGATCCGCAGTGCCGCCGGTACGGTGCCCTTGCGGCACCCGGTCAGCACGACGACGTCCTTCAGGTCTTTTCCCAGCTCGTCGATCGGCGGGTAAACCGGCCGGCCCTTCTCCTTGCCCGCCAGCTGCGCCTTGCTGACGGTGCGGGCGATCTGGGCGTACCCCTCGGGGCCGCGCGCCAGCACCAGCAGGTGCCGGCCGACCGGGTCGGGCTCGCCGTTTTGCGGGCCGGGCAGGCCGAGCGAAAGCTCCGCGCCGAAGATCGTGGGCAGCTGGTGGGCGCGGGCCGCCTCGGCGAAGCGCACCACGCCGTAGAAGCCGTCGTGGTCGGTTACCGCGAGCGCGGTCAACCCGAGCCGGGCCGCCTCCCGGGCCAGCTCCTCGGGGTGGCTCGCCCCGTCGAGAAAGCTGAAGTTGGTGTGGCAGTGCAGCTCCGCGTACGGGACGGGACCTTCGGTGCGGATGAGCGCGGGCCCCTCGTACGGCGGTCGCTTACGGCTCCACGCCGGCGAGTCGCCGCCGTCGGCGTCCACGGCCAGCGGGTCCACCACGTGCCGGCCGGAGAGCACCCGCTCCATCTCCGCCCAGCTCCGCTGCGGGTTATGCCACCCCATGGATGCCCACCTCAGTCATATATCGCCTCTACCGACCAGATGCCGCCAGCCAGGGAGAGCAGCAGGCCCCAGCCGCCGGGGAGAGCGACCTGGAAGCGGGCCCGCCGCCGCGACTCCTCCGCCGCCCACCAGCGCTCGTCCGCCGGCCACGGCCCGATCCAGCCGATCACCTCGACCGACCGCTCCCGCCGCCGCTCGCGCCCTGTCGCGCTGATCACGACGCGGGCCGGCGGCGCGCTGACCTCCAGCCGGCCGCTCACCTCGACCGGCACACCGGCCGCGTCGTACACCATCACCCGGGCCGGCGCCGCCAGCACCTGCGCGGGCGCGGGGGCCGGGATCCGGCCGGGCCAGGGCGGCTGGCCGGATCGGGTCGGGATCCGCTCGTCGCCCCACGGGACCATCCGCGCCTGGTCGTCCGGCGAACGCCCGCCACCAAGCACCGCCGTGAGCACCGCCTCCGGCCCGAGGATGCCCTGCACCCGGTGCAGCGCCCGGTGCGCCCGCTCACGCTCCTCGCCGGTCTCGCCCCACAGGCCCGGCTGGAGCCCGACATGGCTCAACACCCCCTCGGGTATCAGCCGCAGGCGCACGATCCCGGACACCGGCCGCTCACGGCGCCCGGAGATCCACCCGTCGAGCTGCCACCGCACCCGGTCGGCGATGGCCACGGCGGTGAGCAGCCCGTCGTGCCGCCAGACCCGGTGCAGCTCCTGCCCGTCCGCGGTCACCGCCTCGATCGCCACCCGGGTGCAGGCCAGGCCGTGGGCGGCGAGCTTTTCGTGCAGCCGCTCGGCCAGCGACCGCGCCGCGAACGCCGCCACGTCCACCCGGTCGAGCGGCTCGTCGTACGTCTCGGTGACGTCGAGGTCGGGCGGCACGCGGCGGACCGCGAGCGGCCGGTGGTCGCGCCCCGCCGCCAGCCGGTGCGCCAGCGCCGCGTCGAACCCGAACCGGGACAGCACGTCAGCGGCGGGCAGGGCCGCGAACTCCCCGAGGGTACGCACGCCGAGCCGCCGCAGCAGGTCCGTCAACTGTGGACGGTCGAGCGCCTCGACGGGCAGCCCGGCCAGAAACTCCCGAGTCTCGCCCGGCGGCACGATCCGCCCGGTACGCGCCGCCAGCCCGGCCGCGAACACCCCGTCCGCGATCCCCACCTGGCTCTCCACGCCGCACACCTCGGCGATCCGCTCGACGATCGCCTCGGCCGTACGCTCCTCACCGCCGAAGTAGCGCACCGGCCCCTTGGCGGCCAGCGCGCAGGACCCCGGGCGGATCGCCTCGACCCCGACCACCAGCTCCTCGACCGCCGCCACCACCGGCTCGAACGCCCGCGCGTCCCGATCCGGGTCGTGCTCCACCACGGTCAGCCGCGGGCAACGGCTCTGCGCCTCCCGCTTACGCAGCCCACGCTTGACCCTCTCCGCCCGAGCCGCCTCGGAGCAGGCGATCACGCGGTTGGCCCGCACCACGGCGACGGGCCCGGTCGCCGGGATGCCCTCGACCAGCTCCAGGGCGATCACCGGCCAGTCGGGACACCAGACCAGCAACGTGCGCACGCTTGATCATAGAACACATGTTCGAACCCGCACTATGATCAACATCGCCCCGACCAGCGCATTGGCCACTCCCGCCCATACCGCACCACCACTTGCTCCCACGGCTCGAGATGCCACGAAGCCGACAGCGACCCTCGGCCACGACCCCGACTGGGGTCAGCGGATCAGGGTGAGTGTGGCGCGGCGGCCGGTGGAGCGGGTGGCTGGCTCGACGTCCACGACGGCGACCACCGGCTGGCCGTCGGCGCCGGGCATCCAGACGGTGATCTCCTTGGGGCGGGCGGCCGCGCCTCGGCCGCGGGCGACGATCGTCACGCGGCGCTGGCGGAGGCGGCCGCGGCCGGGGGTCAGGCCTTCCCAGTCGCTGCGGGTCACCTGGAGCGTCACGTCGGCGCCGTCCCACCGGCCGTACGGCACCAGCACGCTCCCCCGCTGCCGCGCGCGGGCGGCCAGGCGGCTGGCGATGGAGGCGGGCACGGTGCCGGGGACGGCGATGACCACCACGTCGATGCCGTCGATCAGGGCGGCGACCACGGCGGCCCACTCGGGGCCGGGGTTGGGCACCAGAGCCAGGCGGTCGAGGGCGATGCCGGCGTCGGCGGCGGCGACCGCGCCGAAGGTGGGGATGCCGACCATCGCGCACCACGAGCCGGTCCGGGACGCCTCGGCGATCAGCGCGAGGACCAGGGCGGAGCTGCCACCGGGCGCGCCGCCGGCGGGCAGCCCGCCATCCGGCAGGCCGCCGGCCGCGACGGTGGTGCCGCGGCGCAGGCCGCCGCCGGGCAGGAGCACGCCCAGCGGGGAGGCCACGGGCAGCACGCGGTGCCGCCCCGTGACATCCGGGTCGCTGGCCGGTCGGACCAGCCCGGCGACGGTAGCGGACCGGAGAGTCGCCTGGCCCGCCATGGCCTGTCTCGCTTTCCTGGTGTGCTTACGAAGACGAACGGTGGATCAGGCGGCGGCCAGCCCGTCGAGAGCGGGCTGGTGGGCCAGGCCTAGCGCGACCTCGACCACCGCCACGAACTGCTCGGCGGCGCGCAGCAGGTCATCGGCCTCGCGGGTGGTGACCACGCGCGGGATGCCGGCCTGTGCCGCGGCGCGCTTGCTCGCCCCGGCGGCGAAGTAGGTGGCCCACTCGCGCAGCTCGGGCGCCACCATCAGCAGCAAGGTCCAGACGCTGGTGACCCTGTTGCGCCGGGTGGGTGCGGGCTGCGCGCGGGCGGCGAGCATGGCCGCGGCGGCGCGCAGCGCGGACAGGTGGGCCGCGGCGTACCGCAGGCCGTCGGGACGGGTCTGTGCCGCTTCCTCCAGCCCGCGCCGGGCGAGGACGAGCAGCTCGGCGGGAGTGCGGTGCGGCAGCACGCCGGCGGGCACGGTGGGTGCCTGAGCGGTACTGGTCGGCATGGGACTCTCTCCTCGGCAATGTCCTGTCGTCGGCGCCAGCCGGGCGTGAACGCTTCCCCTCCTCACACCCGGCCGGCTCGGCCGGCGAGGCCGTTGCCCGCCGCCCGGGGGTCGGGGGTGGCGAGCAACGGTCCTGCCTGAGGGCCCGGACCCGCGAATGTCCAGGACCCGCACGCGGTCTCCGCGAACCGCTCCTGGGTGGCGCGTCGCGAACCGCTCCACCCAAGTCGTTCGAACAGTCGTTCGAACTACCAAGACAGTACACCTCGCGTACGACAAAAACGCAACGTCCGGTGGGCGTGCCGCCGGGGTTCCGAGAGGTAACGACCACAATGCGGTTCCACTCCTGACAGCCGGCCGGTAGCCTCACCTGCGTGACGAGGAAGCCCGCGCTGGGAGTGGCCATGGTGGTCGCCTCCGGCACGCTGTTCGCGGTCAACGGCACCGTGTCCAAGCTGGTGCTGCGCGCCGGCATCGAGCCGCACCAGCTCGCCTTCCTCCGGGCCGCCGGCGCCTTCACGGGCCTGCTGGCGATCACGTTGCTGCTGGGCCGCGGCCGCCGCCTGGCGGTCACCCGCCGCGACCTGCCGCTCCTGCTCGGCTACGGGCTGGCCGGCTTCTTCCTCGTCCCGATGCTCTACTTCGTGGCGATCTCCCGCTTGCCGGTGGGCATCGGGCTGCTGTTCGAGTACACGGCGCCGCTCTTCGTGGCGCTCTGGGTGCGCTTCGGCCAGCGCCAGCCGGTGCGGCCGCGGCTGTGGGGCGGCCTCGCGCTCAGCCTTGTCGGCCTCGCCTGCGTGGCCGAGGTGTGGGGCGAGCTGAGCCTCGACGGGCTGGGCGTGCTCGCCGGCCTCGCCGCGGCGGTGCTGCTCGCGCTCTACTACCTGCTCGGCGCGCAGGGCGTCGCCCGCCGCGACACGCTCTCGCTCACCACCTGGGCGTTCGGTGCCGCCGCCGTGGCCGGCCTGCTCACGCAGGCCGTGGCGCCGGCAAACGGTGGCTGGGCGCCGCTGGCCGAGTCCACCTCCGGCGGGGTCCCGATCACACTGCTCCTCGGGTACGTGGTGGTGCTCGGCTCGATCGCGCCGTACCTGCTGCTGGCCGGCGCCCTGCGGCATCTGCCGGCGACGAGCGTCGGCATCGTCGGCATGATCGAGCCGGTGATCGCCTCGGCCGTGGCGTGGATCACGCTCGGCGGCAGCGAGGCGCTCAACACGGCGCAGCTCGCCGGCGGCGCGCTGGTACTGGCCGGCGTGGCGCTGGCCGAGAGCGCCCGGGTGGCGTCACCGCCGCCCGCACCGGCCGCGGCCGAGGAGGAGAAAGTCGTGGCCGTCCCGGCCGGGTGAGCAGCAAGATGGTCGGCATGTCCACACACCCGAATGTGCAGGCTATACACCCTAACGTCCAGGCGGTACGAGACGCGCTGCGCGGCGCCGACGCCCGCGACGGCTCCGGCCGGCCCAGCGAGGTCCGGCTGCTGCCCGAGGCCGTGCACACCGCGGCGGCGGCCGCCGCCGCCCTCGGCATCGAGGTAGGCCAGATCGCCAACTCGCTGATCTTCGACGCGGAGGGCGAGCCGCTGCTGGTGCTGACCTCGGGCGCGCACCGGGTGGACACCGCCAAGGTCGCCGCCGACCTCGGTGTCGGCAAGCTCAAGCGGGCCGACCCCGACTTCGTCCGCACGCACACCGGCCAGGTCATCGGCGGGGTCGCCCCGCTCGGCCACCCCAAGCCGCTCCGCACGCTCGTTGACACCGCCCTGGAGCAGTACGGCGAGATCTGGGCCGCCGGTGGCGTACCGCAGGCGGTCTTCCCCACCACCTACGCCGAGCTGGTCCGGATCACCGCGGGGAGCCCGGCAGAGGTCGCGTGACGCCGTTCGTGACGCTCCACGTGTGGCGGGTCCCCCGCCGCGCGGTGCCGCGCGCCTTCGTCCGGATGGCGCTCGACCGGCGGCGGCTGCGCGCCACGTCCGGCGTCCGCTTCGCCAAGCTGCTCGGCACCGGCGACGGCTTCGGCCTGACGGACGCCGACCCGACCCGGTACGCCGCACTGGTGGTCTGGGACGACGCGGCCGCGGCGGAGGGCTTCGACGGCACACCCGTGGCACGTGCCTGGGAACGCATCGCCGAGGGCCGCCTCCGGATCGACCTCAGCCCGCTCACCAGCCGCGGAAAGTGGTCCGGCACAACGCCTTTCGGCGAGCCGCGCGGCCAGACAGAGGGGCCCGTGCTCGCGCTCACCCGGGCACGGCTCCGCCCGCGCCGGGCGGTGACGTTCTGGCGCGCCGTCCCGCCGGTCGCCGCCGCCGCGGCCACCGCGCCGGGGCAGCTCGCCCGCTTCGGCATCGGCGAGGCACCGATCGGCTGGCAGGGCACGGTAAGCGTGTGGCGGAACACCGCAGACCTCACCGAGTTCGCGTACCGTCACCCGGAGCACCGGGCGGCGATCCTCCGAACACCGACCGAAGGGTGGTACGCGGAGGACCTGTTCGCCCGGTTCGCCGTACTGGGGGTCATGGGCGACCGTAAGGTCGTTGGCTGGAATGACGGAGGGGAGCGCGGGCGCGCATGAGGTTGGTGCCGTGGATGCCGGACGACCTCACCAGGCGGCTGGACGACGTCGTCGCGGTGTACGGCGAGGCGATGGGCTACCGGGCCGAGCTGCTGGAGGCGCGGCGCGGCTACATCGCCACCCACGCGCGGCGGCCCGGGTTCCGTGCGGTCGCGACGCTCACCCGCGACGGCCACCTGGTCGGCTTCGGATACGGGTACACGTCCGCCGCCGGCCAGTGGTGGCACGACCAGGTGCGCGGCGCACTGTCCGAAGAGGCCCGCAAGACCTGGCTCACCGACTGCTTCGAGGTGGTCGAGCTGCACGTCCGCCCACCCGCGCAGGGGCACGGCGTCGGCGCCCGCCAGCTGCGCGCGCTGCTGCGCATGGCCGGCGGCGCCACCACCCTGCTCTCCACTCCCGAGGCCGACGAGTGGGACTCCCGGGCCTGGCGGCTCTACCGGCGCTTCGAGTTCGTCGACGTGCTGCGTGACTTCCGCTTTCCCGGCGACGAGCGGGCCTTCGCGGTGTTGGGGCGGCAGCTCCCCCTCCCCACCTGACCGCGTGAGACGCAGCCTGCCCTGGGCCCTGCTGGGCGGGCTCGTCCTCGTCCAGATCAGCTATCCGCTCACCGGCGGCGGCGCCCGCGCGGCGGTCACCGTGGCCACCGTCCTTCTGGGGTACGCCACGTCGGTGAGCCACGCGCTGCTCACCCGCGGCCCACGGGTGGCCGTCTGGCTCGTGCTGGTGACCACCGGCGGCGGCTTCGCGGTCGAGGCGCTCGGCGTGGCGACCGGCTTCCCGTTCGGCGAGTACGCCTACTCCGCCGACCTCGGCCCGCGGCTGGCCGGCGTGTCCCTTGTCGTGCCGCTGGCCTGGACCTGGATGGCTTGGCCGGCCTGGCTGGCGGCGGTCCGGGTCACCCGTTCGCGGGCGGGCCGCGTGGCGCTCGCCGCGGTCGGGCTCGCCGCCTGGGACCTCTTCCTCGACCCGCAGATGGTCGCCGAGGGGTACTGGACCTGGGCCGACCCCCGCCCCGCCCTGCCCGGCGTACCCGGCATACCGCTCGGCAACTACCTGGGCTGGCTCGGCGTGGCGCTGGTGATGACCGTCCTCGTCCGCACGAGCGCGCGGGAGGCCAGCACCGAGGACGCGCCGATGTACGCGCTGTACCTGTGGACGTACGCCGGCAGCGTCGTGGCGCACGCGGTCTTCCTCGACCTGCCCGGCTCGGGCTCGGCGCTGTGGGGCGCGCTGGGCATGGGGCTGCTCGCCGCCCCGCTGGCCTGGTCGCTGCGCGAGGAAGACCCGGACCGGCATCCGGGTCCGCACGCGGCTCCCAGCGGCACCGACGAGTCACCGTGACCTGGCTGCTCGTGGCGGTCGTCGCCGCGCTCACCGCGCACACCGTGATCAACGCGCGGCTGCTCCGCCGGCCGACCGGTGCCTCCACAGTGGACGAGCGGGTGGCCGTGCTGCTGCCGCTGCGCGACGAGGCCGACCGGGTCGAGCCGTGCCTGCGCGCGCTGAAGGCCCAGCGGGGCGTGCCGCGGCTGGAGGTGGTCGTGCTCGACGACGGCTCCACGGACGGCACCGCCGACCTGGTCCGCGCGCACGGCCTCCGCGTCGAGCAGGGCGCTCCTCCGCCGCCCGGCTGGCTCGGCAAGCCGCACGCCTGCCATCAACTCGCCGCCCTCGCGCCGCACGCCACCGCCCTTGTCTTCGTGGACGCCGACGTGGTGCTCGCCCCGCACGCCGTGGCCGCCGCGGTCGGCGAGCTGCGGGCGGCCGGTGTGGACCTGCTCTCGCCGTACCCGAGGATCGTGGCGCGGACGGTGGGCGAGCGGCTCGTGCAGCCGCTGCTCCAGTGGTCGTGGCTGACGTTCCTGCCGCTGCGCGCGATGGAGCGTTCGCCACGCCCCTCCCTCGCGGCGGCGGGCGGGCAGTTCCTGGTGGTCGACCGGGCCGGGTACGACCGGGCGGGCGGCCACGCGGCCGTGCGTGACAAGGTGCTGGAGGACGTGACGCTGGCCCGCGCGGTCAAGCGGGCCGGCGGACGGATCGCGCTCGCCGACGGGTCCGCGCTGGCCACCTGCCGCATGTACACGAGCTGGCGAGAGCTGGCGGACGGCTACGCCAAGTCGCTCTGGGCGGGCGTCGCCTGGCCGGTCGTGCTGCTCCTGCTCGCTTTGTACGCACTTCCGCCGATCCTGGTCACTATTGCGCCGGCGGGTGCTCTGTGCGCGTACCTGATGGGTGTCCTGGGAAGGGTGGTGGCGGCGCGGGCGACCGGGGGTCGGGCCTGGCCCGACGCGCTGGCCCACCCGGTTTCGATCGTGGTGTTCGCTTGGCTGGTGGTGCGGTCGCACCGCGAGCGGCGGCGGGGCCGGCTGGTCTGGCGCGGGAGGAGGGTGCCGTGAACGTGGTCGTGGTGGGCGCGGGCGTTGGCGGGCTGTCCGTGGCCGTCCGCCTGGCCGCCGCCGGGCACCGGGTGACGGTGCTGGAGCGCGGCGAGGCGGTGGGCGGCAAGCTGGCCCGGTACGCGCGGGACGGCTTCGTCTTCGACACCGGACCGAGCCTGCTGACGCTGCCGGAGGTGTTCGACCCTTCTCGTCGTGTCGCGGGCACGGGACGCGACCTCGTCGAGCCGGTGCCGCTCGACCCGATCGTGCGGCACCGCTTCCCGGACGGCACGGTGCTCGACTCGTGCCGCGACCCGGACGCCTTCGCGGCCCGCGTGGGCGCGGCGCTCGGCCCGGCCGCGGCCGCCGAGTGGGCGGGGCTGTGGCGGCGGGCCGGGCGGATCTGGGACACCTCGTGGCGGCACGTGCTCCGCACCTCGCTGTCGCCGGCCCGGCAGCTGTGGCGACTGTCCGACCTGTGGGCGATCCGCCCCGGGCAGACGCTGCGCGGGCTGGGGGTGCGCGACCCGCGGCTGCGGATGTTCGTCGACCGGTACGCGACCTACGCCGGCGCCGACCCGCGCCGGGCGCCCGCGGCGCTGCTCGCGGCGGCGTACGCGGAGCTGGCCTTCGGCGGCTGGTACCTGCCCGGCGGACTCGCGACGCTCGCCGACGCGCTGCTGTCCCGCTGCCTGGACCTGGGCGTGGTCGTCCGCTGCGGCACCGCGGTCACCGCCATCGACGCGGCGGGCGGGCGGGTGCACGGGGTACGCGCCGACGGTGAGCGCCTCCCCGCCGACGTGGTGGTGACCGATGTGGACGCTCGCGACGTCTACCGCGACCTGCTGCCCGCGCCGCGCCGGCTGGCCCGGCTGGCCGACCGCAGCCTCTCCGGTTTCGTGCTGCTCCTGGGGGTACGCGGCGAGTCCGGTCTCGCGCACCACAACGTGTACTTCCCGGACGACTACGACGCCGAGTTCGACGCGGTCTTCGGCGATCCGGGGCGGGGTGTGCGGGCCCGGCCGGCACCCGGCCCGACCGTGTACGTGACGGTGGCGGACGACCCGCTCGTCCGGCCGGCCGGGCACGAGGCCTGGTTCGTGCTGGTCAACGCCGCCCGCCAGGGCACGGCCGCGGACGCGGTCGACTGGCGCCGCCCCGGCCTCGCGGAGGCGTACGCCGACCGCGTCCTCGACGTGCTCGAAGCCCGCGGCGTCGCGGTCCGCGACCGGCTTGTGTTTCGCGAGGTACTGCCGCCCGGCGACTCGATCTACGGCACCGCGGGCTCGCTGCGCCGCCCGGCCAACCGCGGCCCGGTCGAGGGGCTGTTCCTGGTGGGCGGCTCGGTCCACCCCGGCGGCGGCCTCCCGATGGTGGCGCTGAGCGCCGACATCGTGGCATCCGAGATCGGCCCGGCGCACTGACCTTCCGGCGCGGGGTGCGGCGCGCTGAGGTTCCGCGCGACGCGCGACGCGCGACGCGCGGCCTCGGCGAAAGCGTGGCGCCGGGCGCGGCGGGCGGCGCGGCCTCAGCGAAGCGCGGCGGGCGCGGCAGGCGGCGCGCGGCCTCAGCGAAGCGCGCGGTGGAAGGCGGCGAGCAGCTGGAGGATGCCCACCAGGGCCAGCAGCACCCAGACCGCCGTCACGACCGTGATCGTGCCGGCCGGCAGGTCAGTCTGCACGAGCTCGACCGCGCCGGCCAGCAGCAGGCCGACGAACGCCACCGACACCCGCGTGGGCCGTTCGCCCACGGTCACCACACCGATGTCGCGCATGCCGGCGGCGGTGACCCGGGCGCGGATGTACTCGTGCAGCCAGGACAGCCCGCCGGCCGCCACCACCAGCGTGCCCGGCGCTCCCACCAGCCAGAAGGCGACGAGCCAGGCGGCCTCGCC
This sequence comes from Phytohabitans sp. LJ34, assembly GCF_052068095.1. NCBI lineage: Bacteria > Bacillati > Actinomycetota > Actinomycetes > Micromonosporales > Micromonosporaceae > Phytohabitans > Phytohabitans sp. LJ34. The sequence continues at coordinate 127,045 of NZ_JBQHDG010000030.1, forward strand.
GAGCCGGTCGGCGACCGAGTCGTACAGGTAGCCCAGCCGGGTGGCGCGGCCGGAGACCACCGCCGTGGCGCCGTCGACGCTGTCGGCCATCGCGGCGAGCAGTACGAACACGGCGGCGAGGGCGGGGCGGTCGGCGAGCAGCGGCACGGAGACGCAGAGCACCAGCCCGCCGAACGTGACCGCGGCCGGCGCGATGCCGACGCGGGCGAGCCCCGAGCCGATCACGTACGACACGCGGAGCCAGCCGCGCACCAGCGGCCCGGCCTTGCGCGGATCGAACCCGCCGTGTAGCCGGGCCCACCCGACCGCGTACTCGTCCCAGCTCAGCCGGCCCTTGCCCACCTTGGGATCAACCGCCCGGCGGGTCGATCAGACGCGGGCGCCGGCCGGAAGGTTCTGCCACACCTCACGGGTCGCCGTCGAACGGTTGAGGGTGATGAAGTGGATGCCCGGCACGCCCTCGTCGAGGAGCCGCGCGCACATCTCGCTGCACTGCTCGATGCCGAGCCGGCGCACCGCGTCGGCGTCGCCGGAGACCCGCTCGAAGCGCTCCAGCAGCGCGGGCGGGAAGGGCGCGCCGGAGAGCTGCTCGGACCGCTCGATCGTGGCCATCCGGACCACCGGCATGACACCGGGCACGATCGGGGTGTCGCAGCCGGCGGCGGCCACCCGGTCGCGCAGGCGCAGGTAGTCGTCGGCGTCGAAGAACATCTGGGTGATCGCGAAGTCGGCGCCGGCCCGGCACTTTTCGATGAAGCGGTCGGTGTCGCTGGCGATGTCGGGCGACCGGGGGTGCTTGTAGGGGAAAGCGGCCACGCCCACGCAGAAGTCGCCGGACTCCTTGAGCAGCCGGACCAGGTCCGCCGCGTACAGCACGCCCTCGGGGTGGCGCACCCACTCGCCCATCGGGTCGCCCGGCGGGTCGCCGCGCACCGCCAGCACATTGCGCACGCCGACGCCGGCCAGCCGGCCGATCACGTGGCGGAGCTCGGCGACCGAATGGTTGACCGCGGTGAGGTGGGCCATCGGCAGGAGCGTGGTCTCGGTGGCGACCCGCTCGGTCACGGCGACGGTGGTGTCACGCGTGGTGCCGCCCGCCCCGTAGGTGATCGAGACGAACGACGGCCGCAAGGGCTCCAGCTCGCGGATGGCCTGCCAGAGCAGCGGCTGCCCCTCGGCCGTCTTGGGCGGGAAGAACTCGAACGAGAACGTCGGCGCCGGGCCGGCGATCAGGTCACCGATCGACGGCTGGGAGCCACCGGGGAGGACGGAGGGGAGACCTAGTGCCACTCAGTGACTGTATCGGTTGCGCTCGAGCCGCAGTCGAGTCGTCTCAGAGCGTGGCGGCCCGCGTACCGCGGCCTTCGGCCCAGTGCTCACCCGGTCCGGCCAAGCCGGCCAACGTTCGTGGCCACCGCGGTACGGATCTTCCGCGCCGGAAAACGTCGTACCCACGCGGTAGAGAGTTACCCGGCACGGATGCCCGCTCCCGGCCCCGCGCGGGGGTTATCGGCCGGGTGGGCGCCCGCGCGGGGGTTACGGGGGCGTCCGGCGGCGCCCGGGGGTCGGGCGCTGCCGGGCGACCGAGGGGTCGGCACGCACGTCAGGAGGTCGTGACACTCGAGGGGGCTCAGTTCGCCGTGTCTGAGGCATGCACCGCCCAAGATCCGGGCGGCACGCCGTCACCGTCCACCGCGCCCGTCCCACTGGGCGCCATGTTGGCCGCGCTCCGGCAGGCGCACGGCTGGTCGCAGCTGCGCGTGGCCGAGCAGCTGTCCACGGCCGCCGGCCTGCACACCGTGAGCCGGCACGAGGTCAGCCGCTGGGAGCGCGGCGAGCGGGTTCCCGGCGACTTCTGGCTGGGCTGGCTCGCCATCGTGCTCGACGTGCCGGGGCCGGAGCTGGCGGTCGCCGCCGCGGCCGCCCGCCGGGGGCCCGCCCGCCGGGCCGCGCCCGGGCCGGCGCCGGTCGAGGGGCAGGCCGACCTGCTGCGGCTGGCGCACGCCTGGCTGGCCGACCCGACCGGCTCGCTCGGCCATGTCACGGCCG